>JACQYJ010000169.1 GCA_016208525.1 Deltaproteobacteria bacterium
ATGGCTATCTCAGCAGTATCCCTGTCCCTTATTTCACCTATCATTATTACGTCAGGGTCCTGCCTGAGGATATGCCTCAGCGCATCGGCAAAGTTAAGGCCGGCCTTAGGATTTACCTGAACCTGCGTCATCCTGTTCATCTGGTATTCAACCGGGTCTTCCACGGTGACTATATTATTTTCCACAGCGTTGATGCGGCTCAATAAGGAATATATGGTAGTGCTTTTCCCGCTTCCTGTGGGACCGGTAATCAACAACATGCCATAAGGCCTGTCAATAAGCGTCTTGATCAGCTCAACGGAATCTATGCAGGAGCTCAGTTCGTCAAGCTCCGTAAGCATGGAATTTTTGTCAAGGAGCCTCATCTCCACCTTCTCTCCGTAAGTGGTGGGAAGTGTTGAGACCCTTATATCTATCTCCCTGTCTCCGGCCCTCCTCATCTGCCCGAATGTAGGGGACAGGGTTGTCGGCGTTTTGAGCCTTACATCCTCCGACCCTCTCTTGCCGACTTGCGAAACAAAACGTCCATCCTGGGGGAGCCTTTTTTCAGCTATGTCCATATTGCCGAGTATCTTTATCCTTGAAGTAACGGCAGGATGCAATGTAGCGGGGAGATTGGCTGCATCGTGGAGGGTCCCGTCTATCCTGAACCTGACCCTGAGGGCGCCTGGAGCCGGCTCCAGATGTATGTCGCTGGCCCTGTTCTGCGCTCCCTGGGATATGATCATATTGACCAGGCGAATGACAGACGCCTCATCCGCTATTCTATGGAGCTTATCCGGGGCTTCTCCTTCGCTCTGCAGCAGCTCCACCTTGCGCAGGTCCTGGCCCATGGCAAACTCCTGAATACCTTTGGCAGTGAGATAATGATGGTCTATGGCCATCAGGATGTCCGCCTCAGTGGCCACGACAAGCCTGATCTTCAGCCTGGAGATCCTTGTCAGTTCATCTACGGTCAGGACGTCCAGTGGGTCGGCAGTTGCCACAGTAAGGGAATGGTCTTCCCTTGATACAGGTATGGCGTGGTGTTTTCTTGCAATGGCCTCAGGAATAATGTTGATAACGTCAGGCGGGATCGTTGTGTCTTTAAGGCTGATGAAACTCAGACTGAACTGTTTGGCAAGGGCCCTTGATATGGCTTCAGCAGTAACGTAACCGAGATTAATGAGGGTCTTGCCGACCCTCCGCCCCCCCTCCTTCAGCGCAATATCAAGCTGCTCAGGGGTTATAAGGCCCTGGGATATTAACAGTTCGCCAATTCTCAACTTGTCATCCTTGATTCATTCGTAAAAAGTCCCAAATCACCCTTCGACAAGCTCAGGGCGAACGGTGGTCTGGTTGAAATCATTGACTTTATTCCGTTCGTGGTGAGCTTGTCGAACCACAGAAAAGTCTTTTTACGAATGAATCATCCTTGTTTTTTGATTATTCGCGGCGTTATGAATATCAGAAGCTCTGTCTTTTTATCTTCCATACTCCTGGATTTGAAGAGCCATCCTATGATAGGTATCTTTCCGAGGAAAGGGACAGAACTGGTGATTTCTCCTTTTGTTATCTGATAGATTCCACCGATAACAGTTGTTTCCCCATCACTTACAAGGACCTCTGTAGAGGCCTCTTTCTTATCAATTGCAATACCGGCATCACTGCTATAAGTCAAAGAAGGGGCATTCTTGGTCGCCTTTATCTTCATCAGTAATTTCCCGTCAGATGTCACATGTGGAGTAACTGTGAGGCTGAGGTTCGCATCAACAAATTTGGTTTCCGTTCCGGCTGAAGAGATAGACAGGTAAGGTATAGATATACCCTGCTGGATCAGGGCCTCCTTATTGTCAACAGTTGTGATCTTCGGGCTCGACATAATCTTCCCCCAACCCTGTTTTTCCATGGCGGAGAGCCGAAGATCAAGGTTTAAGGTGTTGCCTATCGAACCAAAACTGATCCCGGCCACTGCGCCGCCTGAGGCGCCTGCGCCAACTCCGCCGGCTGAAGGAGGATTGAGGGCAAAGGCCCCGCCGCCGCCTGCCGCAATATTATAAGAATTCGGGAAGTAGTATCCTGTAGGGTTCCCATGTGACGCATCCGCGCTATAGCCTGCTCCCCACTGCACACCGAGCTCCCGGCTAAAGTCGGTAGTCGCCTCCACAATCCTCGCCTCAATAACAACCTGCGGGGTCTCGCTGTCAAGCTTTTCCACAAGCTTCCTTGCTTCCTCTACTCCACCCTTTACATCCCTGATTATGAACGAATTGGTCCTCGGATCCACAGAAACAGTCCCTTTCGGACTCAGCACGTTTTTTATCTGACTGACAAGATCAAGGGCCCTGGCGTAATTCACGGTAACCACATCGGTCAGGAGCTCCTCCCCAGCCACCTCGACCTCGGAAAGCTTTACAATCCTGACGACCCCCTTTTCAGATATATATCCAAGGCCGTGGGACTTGAGGATAACGTCAAGGGCGTCATTAAGTTTCATCTTGTCAAGGGTCAGGGTCACCTTTCCTGTTATCCCTTCAGGGATAATGAAATTCCTGCCGCTCTCGCTTGCGAGGAGTTTAATTACCGTCTTTATATCCAAGTCAACAAGGTTAAGTGAATAGGTACGCTCTTCCTCGGCATGGACAACATTAGGAAGGAATGTGAACAGCATAAAGACGTAGAAACATGGCTTTAGCCATGTTAACAGGCCTGAAGGCCTGTTTCTACCGGCCACTGACAACTGACCACTGACCACTGCTTTTATCATTTTGTTAGCTCCAGGCGATAGCTCTTCTTCTTGCTTCCAACTATAACATAAGTTCTCTTTATATCAAGGATTTTATGGCCGGATATATCAGCCCCTGTATGATAAATCTTTCCATTTATCACTGCTGAGGAGCGCCCTTCGCTGAAAAGGATTGCAGATAAACGTAAATCAGGGGCCATTTCTCTGCCCTCAACCTCCGGGGGAGCCTGAACTGAAGGAGGCGCGAAGGGGTCCTTTTTCCATACCTTAACCCTGGTCCCCTCACTCTTTGGAATAGAGAGTGAGGGCTGGGAAAAGGCATAAATAGGAAGGCAAAGCAGGATAGCTGTTATAAAACCGATTCGCATTCAAAATCCCCCTTAATCCCCCTTTGCTAAAGGGGGAAAATATTTCCCCTCTTTGTAAAAGAGGGGTTAGGGGAGATTTTATAAATAATTTTTTGATTCCAACTTGCCATCATCCATTTCATACCGCCCCCTCCTTCATGAGAAATAGATTGAGTTCCATCCTTATAGAGACGCCTGCCTGCTCTTCTTTAACCAAATTTATGTTCTCAATACCTATCAGCCGTCTGGAATTCTCAAGGCTTACGAGGTAAGTACCAAGAGACTGGAAGCCCCCCTGAAGCTGCAATACTAACGGCAGCCTGCTGTATTCCCCTTTATCCTCAAGAGGCGATGTCTGTATATTTACAAGGGTCAGTCCCGGATTGGGTGATGAGAGCTCCTTCAGGATACTGGAGACCTCCTTTTCAGAAGGGATCTGCTCTTTTGAAAAAAGGAGCCTCGATTCCATCTCTTGGTATGCCTTCTCCACGTCCATCAGCCTTTTCGATTCATTCCCGGCAGAAGATGCAACCGCCTGATAGTCGTTTATATTGCTGTTAAGCTTCTCTATTTCCACCTTCAGTCCCTTTATCTCTTTTTTTGAAGGCGAGTAAAACAAGATATTGAAGACAAGGGTTATCACGGCAAAGAACAGGGTCAGAACAATGCCTTCCTTCAACAATGGAAACTTCTTTATCTTCATGTCCCGCAGATTCATCCCTTCCCCCCGGTTGAAGATCGTATTGTCAAAATCTAACCACAGGGTCTCTGTGGTTTGCAGTTTTTAGGTTTCATAAAACTTTTGACAGAACCATGAAGGTGATCTCAAATGAAAAAGCCTCCCTGCCGTTATATTCGGTATTCTGGAGAGATGCCAGAGATACGCCTTCAAAGTATGGAGAGGCCTCTAATGCAGCCATAAAGTCTGTAATAAGGCTGCTTGAAAAGGCCATCCCGCTCACCCTGATACCTTTAAACTTTTTATCCCCCGCCATGATATCGGATGATGAAAGACTGGAAAACCAAAGGCCGGCAGGGACAATATTTGAAAGTTCATACAGGGGATCAGACCACCGGGTATTCCCCCCGGATATCCTGTTTACTACCCCTGCCCTGGCCTCCATCTCCTTATTTTTAGCCTCAGTCATATTTATCTTGTCAATGATCTCCCTGTATTTGGCGTCCTGCCGCGCAAGCACACCTGCCGATTGCCGGAGGGAATCCCTTTTTGCCTCAAGCGCTCCAATATTTGTCCTCCCGGTGTTATTAACAACGTAAAGGGTTGAGAGATAGAGGATGATTAAAAGGGAGGAGATAAAATAAAAAATCCTCTTATTTACAGTCCTTAACTCCCCGGGAAGAAGGTTTATGCGCTGGATCACTCCCCCTCCCTCCTTAAGGCAAGACCAAAGGCCTCGGCAAGGATTGGAGAAAGACGGGTCATATCAATACCGCGAGGCACGGCCCTCTTTACCTCGACTCCCTTCATAGAGTCGTATATCGCCGTCGGGACCCCTACAGCGCTGCCGATATTTTCCGCCAGCCCCTTTATATTAGCGCTCCCCCCGGACAACAAAAGACTGTCCACCAGCCCTTCCCTGAGATGGGCCTGATAATAAGTGAATGAACGCCTGACCTCTATTGATATCCCTTCCGTAAAAGATTTCACCGCGGTCTTTACCACTTCCGGGGCATCGTTCACTCCGGCATAACGAAGCTTTTTATCCTCGGCAGCCTGAAAGTCCGTCCCCTCCGCATCCTGAATAATCCTTGTCATATCGTCTCCAGCCAGGGGTATGTAACGGGCGAACCTGAGAGAGCCGTTGGAAATGACGGATA
>JACQYJ010000170.1 GCA_016208525.1 Deltaproteobacteria bacterium
CCCTGACCTCTTCGTAGACATTGGTGGAGTGGCCGGAATATGGCGGATTCCCAAGAATCACGAGTATAGGCTGGTCCTTCTTGACCTTACCAGCAAGATGGGATTCCTCGGAGAGGGAGGACATTCCTGGAAGAGGGGTCTGCTCCAACTCCTTCATGTCCAGAGTATTGGTAAGGTAGAGCTTGCAGCGTTCATCCTCCTTGAGTCTGTGGCCAAGCTCTTCAAGAAGAAACGACATCTTCATGTGCCCTATGGCGTAAGGGGCCATCATAAGCTCAAAGGCATAGAAGTTTTTGAGGATATGCCCGCTGATCAAGTCGTCTTTGCCGGCGCTTCCATATTTTCCTGTAAACTCTTTGACTGCGAGGTTTGCAGCCTCTGCAAGAAAGGTAAGAGTTCCAGCGGCGGGGTCAAGGACAGTGACGGATTCCGTGGCAAAGCCATCCGGGCGGTTAAACCGTTCTTTCAGGATCGTATGCAGGGATTGGACTATGTATGACACCACCGGTTCAGGAGTATAATAAACGCCGCGCCTCTCCCGCGTCTTAGGGTCGTATTCCGAAAGGAAGGTCTCATAGAAATGGACGATCGGGTCCTTCCCCTTCCCCTCATGAAAGTATTGATGGAGGATCTTCTTCACGTCCGTTACGTCAAGTACCTCGGCAATGTCGTCAACTATCCATTCCATGGGTTTGGGAAGGTCTCCCAGGGATATGAACCGGAAGACGTCCCTAAGTATCCCGATGGTCTGAGGGATGTTCTCATAGGCAAGACGCCTGTTGAACTCCTTGTCCGCGCGCGTCCTGGCAGCAAATAGGCCGTAAGCAATGGTCTGGGAGTAGAGGTCGGCAAACTCCTCGTGGGTAAGGCCGTTGATAAGGTATGTCCTGAAAGCCTCGTAGAAGCCTGTTATAAAACCTTTTTTGCCGCTGGTCTCCTCCTTGAGTTCCTGTGCTACCACCTCATCCTTTAGGAACCTGGTCTTCTTGGCAAGCTCAACTGCAAGACTCTTTGCATCCCTGACCTTCGGGAGGGAAAAGGAAAAGAACTTCTCCAGGAGTTTCAAGAACTGCACTTCGTTTTCAACCGGAGGGATTGCCTTTATCTTGTGAAGTATGGCAGGACGGCCTATCTGCACCCTGTCAACAAGCTCTCCGTTCCTGTAAAGCCTGAATTCAAAGAAGTTTGTTAAGAGGAGGTTCGGGAATGTGTGACGGTAACGCTTCAACTGGTCGGAGGTTTCTACTTTGTCCAGATATTCTATGTTTGGTTCTTTTGCCTCAATGTATCCGACTATGTGCTGCTTGCCGTCCCAAACCCTGAAATCCGGGTTTCCAGCCTCCGTCTGCTTAGGGAGAGTTGTTATCTGTATCTTGTTGAGGCCATTGGACCTGGCACAATCGTTGAGAAGGTCTGAGAGAGGATTATAAAAGCTCTCCTCTCTGGCATCGCCTCGGCTTGCAATCTCAAAAAGGCCTTTAAGGTAAGGTTTTAGCAAATTTGTCTTCTCTTGGGTCAGTATTGGATGGATAACACCTCGCCTAATTCAGCGATAGGGGAAAAAGGTTGCCTGACTTTAAGCAGCAATGAGCAACTTTGATGCATGTTTATCCATTTCTTGAATAACTGCCTGGACTTCCTCAACTTCCTTTTCCTCAAAGTATGGCTCGCCGCATTGAGAACAAATCCATGCAGGCACCTTATCCAACAGAAGATGATAGCCATTCCTATCGATATGATAAGGCGTAGAACCTCTCTGCATTTCAGCTTTGCAATAGATACATTTCACTGTCACAGCCTCCTTCTGAAGTCCTTTCTCCATTTATCTTCGTCAGGCAAATAGGCCGTGATGATCGCTAAAAAATCTATCTTTGGCGAACAAACAACGTGTATCGGCCTATCTCCGTCACCCAAGCCAAACATTAAACAACTGTATCCCCTGAAATCTTCAGGATATTCTTCAATGACCTCTCCACGAAATATTACCGCTCTTACATCTGACGGAGTTATCAACCTGTCAGGTCGATTCATCTGATCTACAGCGTGAGGAAGGAACAATATCTTCTTTCTCGCTGCTTCTTGAACGGATTTTAGAATATTCCCATTCATATTTCGAATTATAGATATATTCGTTGTTTTTGACAATAACTATAATGTATCAGGAATAAGAAAGATAAGAAAGCACTGTCAGTTCCCAATCACGCCCTCGATCGGGCTGGATGCCGTAGCATAAAGCTTCTTAGGAATCCTTCCGGCAAGAAACGCCTCCCTCCCTGCCTCAACGGCCTTCTTCATAGCTGAAGCCATGAGTATCGGGTTTTTGGCGCCAGCAATCCCCGTGTTCATAAGGACACCGTCGCATCCTAACTCCATTGCAATAGCGGCGTCCGAGGCAGTCCCCACTCCTGCATCAACCAGGATAGGAACCTTTGCGTTTTCAAGGATTATCATTATGTTGTATGGGTTCCTTATACCAAGGCCGCTACCTATTGGCGCACCAAGGGGCATGACCGCAGCGCAACCCATCTCTTCAAGCCTCTTAGCGGTTATTGGGTCGTCATTGGTATAAGCCATGACAATAAAGCCTTCCATCACAAGGACCTTAGCCGCCTCAAGTGTTGCAGGGATGTCGGGGAAAAGGGTCTTCTGATCACCCAGGACCTCCAGCTTCACCATCTTCCATCCGCCTCCCTCTCTTGCGAGCCTGCATGTGCGGATCGCATCCCCGGCAGTGTAACATCCTGCCGTATTAGGAAGTATGGTGTACTTCTTCGGGTCTATGTAATCCAGGAGGTTCGGTTCATTCCCCTTTGTTATATTAACACGCCTCACCGCCACCGTCACAATCTCGGCGCCACTTGCCTCTATAGCCTTCTTTGTCTCATCAAAGTCCTTGTACTTTCCTGTCCCAACAAGGAGGCGGGATGTATACTTCCTGCCTGCAATTATTAACTTGTCATTTAACATAGTCTGTCCTCCGAATACCGGGGACAGTCCCTATTCTACGACTTCGCTGCGCTGCGTCCGTAAATTGGGACAGTCCCCTAAGTTAGTTCCGATTCTACCGCTACGTTTCACTTCGCCGGTAAATCTTGGGAAAGTCCCCTTTATCCTCCTCCAACAAAACTTACAATCTCGATCCTGTCCCCGTCTTTTAAGATAGTATCATCAAACCTTCCCTTAGGCGCTATATCTAAATTAAGTTCTACAGCCACCCTTTCTTTGCAGATATTCAACTGACTAAGAAGTTCCTCCACTGTCAATCCGTCGGGAATCTCTTTCTCCTCACCATTAACTACCACCTTCATCCCTCAGCCCTCATTCTTCATCCCTTTAGTAATAAATATCCCTCTCTCCCGCCTCAATTTTCAATATCCTTTCCTCAACACCGGATTTGAGGCTTTTGTCGCTTATACCTCCAAGCTCTCTCTTTATTGCTTCTTTGCAGGCCTCTCTGGAACCATTGGCGGAATCAAGCTGATATTCCTTTAAGGTAAGGACTGCATTGGCAGAACAGTAATCCTTTATGGCCCCGGATGAAGCCATATCATGAAAAGCGCTTCCCGTCCTGCCGGCCCTGTAACATGACGTGCAAAGCGACGGCATATAGCCGAGGGCGGCAACATCCTCTATAACCTCATCCAGTGTCCTGTGGTCATCTGTGGCAAACTGGGCGGCCTCATAATGCTCCTAGTCTTCTTTGTATCCTCCAGGCTCCGTCTTAGAACCAGCGCTTATCTGGGAAGCTCCTACGGCAAGCACATCCCTCCTGAGGTCGGCGCCCTCCCGTGTAGAGACAACGACACCGGCAGTGGGGACAGCAAGGCGGTATATGGCGACTATCAGCTTAAAGACCTTGTCAGATACAGGATACGGCGTTTCTTTGACGGCAGACCCTGTGGCTGGCCTCAGTCTTGGCACAGATATCGTGTGGGGCCAGATTCCATACTTTTCTTTCAGGTACCGGGCATGGGCAATAGTAGCAAGAACCTCGAACCTCCAGTCATAAAGGCCAAGCAGGGCGCCTATCCCAAGGTCGTCAAAGCCGGCATCAATCGCCCTGTCCATTGCAGAGAGCCTGTAGCTGTAATCCTTCTTCCTGCCGGATGGATGCATCATCTGATATGTCTCAGGGTGATATGTCTCCTGGAATACCTGAAACACGCCTATCCCAGCCTCTTTCAGTCTCTTTAAGTCATCTACCGGCATAGGTGCGGCATTCAGATGAAGTATCCTTATGTCTGTCTCACTATAAATTGCTTTTACCACCTTTAAAATATAGTCTATATTGGATTTCGCAGGGTTTTCTGCTGCAACCAGAAGGACCCTCTTGTATCCCTTTGCCTCAAGTGTTTTTGCCTCCCTGACCGCCTCTTTCACGGACAAGGTCTTTCTCGCCGCCTCTCTGTTTTCAGCCCGGAAGCCGCAGTAAAGGCAGATGTTGACGCATTCATTTGATAAATATAGGGGGGCAAAGAGCACTACCCTCCTGCCAAAGATCGCCTCCTTTACCTGACAGGCTGTATCTAATATCTTATTTCGCATTAACGGGGACAGTCCCGATTCTACGGCTCCACTGCGTTCCGCCCGTAAATCCGGGACAGTCCCCATCAGAACGGCAACGTCCTCAAGGGAAAGTCCCTTTAAATTTGAAGCCCTATCAAGGATTAATGTTGCATCAGCAATAGATGGCAGTTCCGAATCTGAAAGCAGAACTTTTATCTTTTCTATATCAATAATCATTTTCAATGCCTTCTTTGCGCTCTTTGCGCCTTTGCGGGAAACTTAAAAAATAAAAAAGCCGCAAACCCGAAGGAATGCGGCCCGCGTTTATAAAAATTTATCAAATAGTTGTGCCTGTGTCAACCTCTCCCTTCCGGGTTGAATAGAATTATGCTGTTGACGGCAGACGGAATTTTGGGTAGATTAACCCTGGTTTTCTATAGAGGTCTGAATGGATATAAATAATATTGTAAGCCTTATAAAAGATGATCTTGTGCAAGTCGAGGCCGACCTGAAGAAAAACCTCAGTTGCGATGTATCTCTTATATCCAGGGTGGGAGAATATGTGCTGATGAGCGGGGGGAAAAGGCTCAGACCGGTACTTCTTCTCCTTTCCTCCGGATTATGCGGTTACAGCGGAAACAGACATATCCCATTGGCAAGCGTGATGGAGTTTATACATACCGCAACCCTCCTCCATGATGATGTTGTCGATAACGCCGTGATCAGGAGAGGCAACACTTCTGCAAATTCATTGTGGGGCAATGAGGCCAGCGTCCTTATAGGCGACTATATGTATGCGAAGTCGTTTTCCGTCATGATCGAGGACGGAGATATCAGGATACTCAACCTCCTCTCCAGGGCAACTACCAGAATGGCTGAGGGAGAGGTTCTGCAGTTGGTAAAGGCCAATGACATTGAAGCCACCGAAGAGGATTATATAAACATAATAACCATGAAGAGCGCTGTTCTTTTTTCTGCCTCATGCCAGACCGGGGCGATCCTGGCGAATGTTCCCAAAGAGGAGGAGAAGGCCCTCTCATCTTTCGGGATAAACCTGGGAATTGCATTCCAGCTCATTGATGATTCCCTCGACTATACATCCCAGAACGAGGGTTTTGGCAAGGCAATCGGGGCCGACCTGCAGGAGGGGAAGATGACCCTTCCCCTGATACAGATGCTGAAAAAAGCAGAAAGCTCAGAGAGGAAAGAAGTTATACGGCTGATGGAAAACGAGAAAGATATCAAGGACGCAGACCTCAAGAGGGTCATTGAGCTTATCAATAAATATCACGGAATCGAATATACTATCAGCAGGGCCGAGGGGTATATCAGAGAGGCAAAGAAGGACCTCGAAATATTCAGGGACTCAGTGCACAGGCAGGCGCTATTAACCTTATGCGACTTTGTCCTGAACAGAGAAACTTAATAAGTCACAGCTATGAATATCAAAACCATTACCCGGCGCCTCCCCTTCATTATTGCCATTATTTCACCTATCGTAGTCACCCATTATTACATCAACCTGTTCATGCCGTCAGGGCAGGGCGCTGTCCCTGTTCTAATAGAGTTTGAACAGGACGCCGCTTTCCGGCAGATTGCAAACAGCCTGAGCGAAAAGGGGCTGATAAAAGATAAAACCGCCTTTATCCTCCTGGCAAGACTAAGGGGGTCTACCAGATCAGCTCAGGCAGGGGAGTATGAGTTCAGCGCCTCCATGTCGCCTGCAAGAATACTTGAAAAGCTGGAAAAGGGTCTAGTTGTAAGGCATCTGGTAACTATCCCTGAGGGGTATAATATCAGGGATATAGCCGACCTCCTCGAAAAGAGAGGACTATGTAAAAAAGAGAAGTTCCTGGCCAAGGCCTCTGATAAAGCCTTTTTAATCCCATTAGGTATTGATGCCCCTACGGTTGAAGGTTTTCTATTTCCTGACACCTACAATATATACAAGGGGGAGACGGAAGGGGCAATGATAATAAATATGGTTTCACGGTTCAGGGAGGCGCTTACTGACGACCTCAAGAAGCGTGCCGTGGCTGCTGGGCTTTCAATTAACGATCTGTTAACCCTCGCATCTGTCGTGGAAAAGGAGACAGGTCAGGCCTCAGAAAGACCCCGCATAGCAAGGGTTTTTTTGAACAGGCTGAAGAAGGGGATGATGCTTCAGAGCGACCCTACCGTCATATATGGGATAAAGGATTTTAACGGGAATCTTACAAAGAAAGACCTGCTCACAAAAACCCCTTACAATACATATCGTAGAAGAGGGCTTCCTGCCGGGCCTATCGCAAATCCCGGACTGGATTCAATAAAGGCCGTACTTTATCCCGAGCACGGTCCTTATCTATACTTCGTATCACAGAACGGAGGGACCCATTATTTCTCGAAGACCCTTTCGGAGCACAACAGGGCTGTTTATCAGTACCAGATAGCAGGCAGGAGAAATAATACAAAAAAACCACGGAGACACGGAGAACACGGAGATGATTACTCAAAAATAGATAAACGGGAAGAAAAATCCAAATGACAAATGAATGGCAAATGTCTAAATAGCAAAACCTTTGGGCTTTGACATTTGAACTTATCTGAGAAGTTTAATCTCCGTGAAACTCCGTGCCCTCTGTGTCTCTGTGGTGAGTCGTTACCTTAATTGAAATGGAAAACTATAAAATAAAGAAACCTGAACTTCTCGCCCCTGCCGGGGACCTGGAAAAATTGAAGACCGCTTTGCATTACGGCGCAGATGCTGTTTATCTGAGCGGAGATCGCTACGGTCTCAGGGCGGGCGCTGAAAACTTTTCTATGGAGGAGATGGCCGCAGGGGTTGCGCTTGCCCATAAAAAAGGGGCCAGGGCATACCTTGCGCTGAACATATTTGCCCACAATGCTGATATCAACTCCCTCCCCTCCTACCTCAGGGAGATAGAACCGATAGGAGTTGATGCCATAATTGCCTCTGACCCGGGGGTAATTGATTTAGTGAAAGAGGTCCTTCCTGGAACCGAACTACACCTGAGCACCCAGGCCAATACAACAAACTGGCGGAGTATAGCTTTCTGGAAGAAACAGGGGGTTTCAAGGGTTTGTGTTGCAAGGGAACTCTCTCTTGATGAGATAAGAGAGATCAGGGACAGGGTGGATGTGGAGATAGAGGCCTTTGTCCATGGAG
>JACQYJ010000171.1 GCA_016208525.1 Deltaproteobacteria bacterium
CCTTTAGCCTTTAGCCTTTAACCTTTGGCCTTTAGCCTTTAACCTTTGGCCTTTAGCCTTTAACCTTTGGCCTTTAACCTTTAGCCTTTGGCCTTTAACCTTTAGCCTTTAGCCTTTAACCTTTAGCCTTTAACCTTTTCTTCTGGAGGTAATAATTTGAATTATAAGGAAACAATAAACCTTCCATTAACTGAGTTCCCCATGAGGGCGAACCTTAATCAGAAGGAACCGGACCTCCTTAAGGAATGGGATGAGACAGGGCTTTATCAAAAGATAAGGGACAAGTCAAAGGGTAGGCCGAAGTATATCCTGCATGACGGGCCTCCTTATGCCAACGGTCATATACACATAGGGCACTCCATAAACAAGATCCTGAAAGATATCGTTGTAAAGTCAAGGCAGATGTCCGGCTTCGACGCCCCTTATGTCCCGGGATGGGACTGCCACGGTTTGCCAATAGAGCTTCAGGTGGACAGGGACCTCGGCTCAAAGAAGCAGGGGATGAGCAAGCTTGATATCCGCAGGCGCTGCCGCGAGTATGCCGGAAAGTTCATAGATATCCAGAGGGACGAGTTTAAGAGACTCGGCATCCTTGGAGACTGGGGAAGGCCCTATCTGACCATGGACTTTGCCTATGAAGCAGCCACAGCGAGGGAGCTTGGAAAGTTCTTTGAAAAAGACGCAGTTTACAAGGGGCGCAAGCCTGTCCACTGGTGCTCATCCTGCCAGACAGCCCTGGCAGAGGCGGAGGTGGAATACAATGAAAAGACATCTCCTTCGATTTACGTCAAATTCAAAATCCAGTGGTCAGGGGCCAGTGGTCAGGGGTCAGTGATAAAAAATATCCTAAAAGACAGAGAAGCCGCCATTGTCATCTGGACCACAACGCCATGGACTATACCAGCAAAGGAATTTTAGATTACAAGACCGTCGCGAAGGTCAAGGGCGAGGAACTCAAGGGTATGCTATGCAGGCATCCGTTCATAGAGCGCGACTCTGTTGTTGTAACAGGAACCCATGTTACCCTCGACGCGGGTACCGGCTGTGTTCACACTGCCCCAGGTCATGGGGAGGACGATTACCGCATAGGACTTGAATATGGTCTCGATATATATACCCCGGTTGACAAGGCAGGGAGATTTACTGATGACGTCCCGTTCTTTGCAGGTGAGCAGGTATTCAAGGCCAACAAGGGTGTCATAGAAAAGCTTAATGAGGTTGGGGCTCTGATAAAGGAGGAGTCCATTCAGCACTCCTATCCCCACTGCTGGAGGTGCAAGGGGCCGATCATCTTCAGGGCCACGGAGCAGTGGTTCATCTCCATGGAAAAGAACGGCCTCAGGAAGAAGGCCATTGATGCAATAAACAAAGAGGTCCGCTGGATACCCCACTGGGGGAAGGACCGTATCCTTGGGATGATTACCAACAGGCCTGACTGGTGTGTATCGAGGCAGAGGACATGGGGCGTGCCAATTACTGTCTTTTACTGCAAGGAGTGCGGAGATATCCTCTCTGATAAAGCTTTATTCGACCACGTGGTCTCACTCTTCGAAAAGGGCGGAGCTGATGTCTGGTTTGAAAGGCAGGTAAGCGAGCTCCTTCCTCCAGGTTCTAAATGCAAAAAGTGCTTCGGCGCCGAATTCGAAAAAGAGATGGACATACTTGACGTATGGTTCGACTCAGGGGTTAGCCATGCTGCGGTCCTTGAGAAGAGGGAAGAGCTCCGATCCCCTGCCGACCTTTATTTAGAGGGGAGCGACCAGCACAGGGGATGGTTCCACTCCTCCCTCCTTGCCTCTATGGGAACCAGGGACAGGGCCCCTTACAAGGCAGTCCTGACCCACGGCTTCGTGGTGGACGGCGAGGGGAAGAAGATGTCCAAGTCCGCCGGGAATGTCGTCGCCCCGCAGGAGATAATAAAAAAATATGGCGCAGAGGTCTTGAGGCTCTGGGTTGCGGCAGAGGACTACAGGGACGACATCCGTATTTCGGAAAGCATAGTGGTCCAGCTCTCAGACGCGTACAAGAAGATAAGGAACACCTTCCGTTATTTATTGAGCAACCTGTATGACTTTGACCCTTCAACCGATATGGCGCAATACAAAGATATGCTTGAGATAGACAGGTGGGCCTTGCTCAGGCTATATATACTATCAAACAGGGTTGAAAAGGCGTATAACGACTTCGAGTTCCATCAGATATACCATTCGACCCACGCCTTCTGCGTAAACGACCTTTCATCCTTTTACTTCGACATCCTGAAGGACAGGCTTTATACAGCCAGAAAGGACTCCCTGGAAAGACGTTCCGCCCAGACGGCGCTCTTCCATATTCTCAATTCAATGGTAAGGTTGATGGCCCCCATATTCTCCTTCACATGCGAGGAGGTATGGAAGTTTATGCCCAAAGGGGACTGTCCCTCATTTACCGGCCTGACGCAGGAAGGCGGTAGAATAGGGACTGTCCCCGGTCAAAGAGAGGAAAGTGTTCATCTGGCATCATTCCTGAGCCCTAAGGAGGAATGGAAAGATGATGAGCTTCTGAAAAGCTGGGATATGCTTAGATCCGTCAGGGAAGAGGTTCTAAAGGTCCTTGAAGTGGCCAGAAGAGAGAAGATGATAGGCAACTCCCTTGAAGCGGAAGTAACCCTTTACGCTCCTGATGACCTCTACAGGTTACTCAGGGTCTACGAAGGTCAACTGAAATACATATTCATCGTATCCAGTGTCATCCTTTATAGTGAAGACAGAGGGAAGCCTGTCGAGGTCACGGTAGCAAAGGCATCAGGGCAGAAGTGCGAGAGGTGCTGGAACTACGACATGTCAGTTGGCGCAAGCGGAGAGCACCCGACGGTGTGCGACAGATGCGTGGGGGCGGTGAGTTAAGTGGCCAATCAAGAAGGGGACTGTCCCATATTTACGGACGGAGCGGAGCGGAGTCGTAGAATCGGGACTGTCCCCGCAGGATAAACGTCATAATTTTGAAGACCTCAGAAGAGAGCTCCTTTCAACCTCTCTTTTGTCGCAATCATTGGAATGCTGTTTTTTTATAAGACTGTAACAGAAAAACTCCTTCGTATCGCCCTTTCCTTTATATTGGGTGGGGCTTTAGGGAACATGATAGACAGGGCGAGGCTTGGCGAGGTAATTGATTTCATTGACGTACACTGGTATAGTAATCACTGGCCCGCCTTCAATGTGGCAGATTCCGCCATTACCATAGGCGTCGGGCTCATGATACTTGATATGTTTATAAAGGAGAGGCAAAAGGTAAAAGGCTAAGGGTAAAAGGTTAAAACCTTTAGCCTTTAGCCCTTGACCCTTAGCCTATGTGTATTTAAATTGCATCCCATCTTAATTAAACTCGGACCCTTTACCATCTATTCCTACGGATTCTTCCTTGCCATAGGGTTTATGCTGGCTATCGCCTATGCGACAAGAGAGGCAAAAAGGGTAGGAATAGACCCTCAGAAGGTTTCGGACATGACCTTCTACCTCATTCTTTCGGCGCTTATCGGCGCAAGGCTTCTTTTTGTTCTTACTGAGCTTCACGACTTTGTTGAAAACCCTCTTGAGGTATTCAAGATATGGAAGGGGGGGCTCGTCTTCTATGGCGGGTTTATCGGAGGCCTCATTGCAGGGGTATGGTATGTAAAGCGGAACAATATGCCTCTATGGAAGACCGCTGATGTAGTTGCCCCTGCCATTGCCCTTGGGCAGTCACTGGGAAGGATCGGTTGTTTTTCCGCCGGATGCTGCTACGGAAGGGAGACGGACGTCCCCTGGGCCGTGACATTTACAGACCCTAACTCCCTCGCAAGGCTTGGAGTCCCCCTGCATCCTGCTCAGCTATATGAGTCTGCCCTCGATTTCGGGATATTCCTGTTCCTTATTGCCTTCAGAAAAAGGAAGTCCTTTGATGGTCAGTTGATCTGGCTTTATACCCTCCTGTATGCAGTTGCGCGCCTGATTGTCGAGTCTTTCAGGGGAGACCCGAGAGGTTTCGTCGGCGGAATGCTGGCCACTTCACAACTTATAGGGATTGTCATGATCCCCATCTCAGTATTTATGCTTATGAAGCTCGGCAGGAAAAAGCCTGGATTTAAATGATCTCTCTCTCTTTCTTTCCAACGGTTAAACAAAAAAGCCCCTGGATGTGCTCCAGGGGCTTTGTCTATTCAAAAGCTATATACCAAATTCTTAGCAGTCGTAATAAAGCGCGAACTCGTAAGGTGTCGGCCTCATAGCCATTGGTTTTACCTCACTGTTCGTCTTGTATTCAATCCAGGTCTCGATAACGTCCTTTGTGAATACATCCCCTTTAAGCAGGAAATCATGGTCGTTCTCAAGGGCAGTAAGGGCCTCTTCCAGAGAACCGCAGCATGAAGGGACCTTGGAAAGCTCCTCTGGAGACAGGCCGTATATATCCTTGTCCAGAGGATCTCCTGGATGTATCTTGTTCTGGATGCCGTCGAGGCCGGCCATCAGAATGGCTGAAAATGCAAGGTAGCCGTTGCATGCAGGGTCGGGGAACCTGACCTCGATCCTCTTGGCCTTCGGAGAAGGCGAATACATAGGAATTCTGATAGATGCAGACCTGTTTCTCCCGGAATATGCCAGGTTCACAGGCGCCTCAAACCCTGGAACCAACCTTCTATATGAGTTGGTTGTCGGGTTGCAGATGGCGTTAAGGGCCTTGGCATGCTTCAGGATGCCGCCAATGTAGTAAAGAGCAATCTTGCTCATCCCGCCGTACTCTTCACCGGCAAACAGTGGCTTTCCGGCTTTCCAGAGGGACTGGTGACAATGCATACCGCTACCGTTGTCTCCGAAGATAGGCTTTGGCATGAAGGTCACGGTCTTGTTATGCATGTAGGCCACATTCTTTATTATATGCTTGAACCACTGGAGCTGGTCGCCCATTTTAAGGAGGGAGTTGAATCGTATGTCGATCTCTGCCTGACCTGCGCTGGCGACCTCGTGGTGCTGTCTCTCAACAGGTATACCCATGCTCTCCATGATCATGCACATCTCAGTCCTGATGTCCTGCTGGCTGTCGGTTGGGGAAACAGGGAAGTAACCTTCCTTATAGCGAGGCTTGTAACCCAGGTTTGGCCCTTCCTCTCTGCCGCTGTTCCAGCGACCCTCAATGGAATCTATATAATAAAAACCATGATTGCCATGCTGGTCAAAGCGTATGTCATCAAATATAAAAAACTCCGGTTCAGGGCCAAAGTATGCAGTATCAGCAATCCCTGTTGACTTGAGGTACGCCTCCGCCTTCTTCGCTATGCTCCTCGGGTCCCTGCTGTAGGTTTCCCTGGTTATAGGGTCTATGATATCGCAGATAAGGCTAAGGGTAGCCTCCTCCATGAATGGATCCATTACTGCTGTGGACGGGTCAGGGATAACGAGCATGTCGCTCGCATGGATAGGCTGCCATCCCCTGATGCTTGAGCCGTCAAAACCCAGCCCCTCCTCGAATATCTCCTCTTTCAACTCTGAGACAGGGATGGTGAAATGCTGCCAGATACCTACGAAGTCCAGAAACTTCAGGTCTACCATCTTGGCGTTGTTTTCGCCTGAAAACTTTACTACATCTTTCGGTGTCATCTTTACTCCTCCTTATATTTTTATGATCAGGCCGAGATTGAGGCTGAGGTTAAGAAAATCCTGAACCTAAACCTTAGCCTTAACCTGCTTTTTTAGATCGCCTCTTCCCCTCTTTCCCCTGTCCTGATCCTGACAACCTCTTCCACAGTTGTCACAAATATCTTCCCATCCCCGATCCTCCCGGTCCTGGCTGCATTCTCTATGGTCTCTCTGACTTTGTGGACCATGTCGTCCTTGACTACG
>JACQYJ010000180.1 GCA_016208525.1 Deltaproteobacteria bacterium
AGTAGAAACAGGCCTTTAGGCCTGTTAACATGGCTGAAGCCATGTTTCTACGCATGATTTAAGATAAATGGAGGTTTTATGGGAGCTGAAAATGTATCATTAATGATTGCCTTTACCGCGGGGCTTCTTTCGTTTGTATCACCCTGCGTCCTGCCGCTGATACCGTCTTATGTGACTTACATATCAGGGGTATCCCTGGAAAAGTTGACTGTAGGCGACGACAGGGGAGCCAGGTGGGGGACATTTTTTCACTCACTCGCCTTTGTGGCAGGCTTCTCTCTTATATTTATAATGCTTGGCGCCTCCGCCACCATGCTGGGGCAGTTTATGGCAAAGAACCAGGTGATCATGAGAAAGATTGGGGGCGTAATTGTTGTGGCCCTTGGCGTTCACTTCACCGGTGTTATAAACTTCGGATTTCTTCAACAGTACAAGAAGATGGAGTTTGCAAGAAAACCGGTTGGCTACATCGGCTCAATACTGGTCGGGATGGTGTTCGCAGCAGGATGGACCCCTTGTATAGGGCCTATACTGGCTTCCATCCTGCTATACGCGTCCACATCCGGGACAGTGGGGAAAGGGATAGGCCTGCTCGCCGCCTATTCCCTTGGCTTGGGGATCCCTTTTATCCTGTCAGCCATAGCCATTAACAGGTTCTTCGGATTCTTTAACGGGATAAAGAAGTATATGAGGGTAATATCCATAATAAGCGGCGTATTCCTTGTCATTATAGGGATACTGATTTACACGAATTACTTGACGATTATAGCGCAGTATTTTTCCTGGTGAAAGGTGAAAGGTGAAAGGTGAAAGGTAAAAGGTAAAAGGCTAAAGGTTAAAGGAATGCAGAGATTTGAAGATTTGGATGTATGGAAGAAGGCATTTCAGCTATCCGTGGAGATATTTAAAGCTTTTAAAGATTGTAGAGATTTCGGCTTTAGAGATCAAATTACGAGGGCCTCTTTATCTGTTCCGTCTAATATTTCGGAAGGCTATGAACGTGATTCGAATAAGGAGTTTATTCGCTTTTTGTATATTGCTAAAGGTTCGTGCGGCGAACTAAGAACGCAACTGTGTATTGCACTGGAAATAGGCTATCTGGAAAAAGACAAATGTAATGCCTTTATTGAGCGTGCCAAAGAAATATCATCCATGTTGAGCGGTCTAATCCAGAAACGTAAGTCCTTTAACCTTTAACCTTTAACCTTTAACCTTTAACCTTTAACCTTTGACCGGAAATAGAATGAAACTTAAACATAAAATAGTCTCGATCCTTTTGCTGCTGTCAATCTTCAACTTCAACCTCGTCATCCTGCCGGCCCAGGCTGGTGACGGTTGTCATTGCGAGCGCCCGCATGGAGAGAACGGGATTGCCTGTTCCTGCGGGATCTCCATGGAAAAACCGCACTGCGACAGAAAGGGTACAGCCCTGAGCAAGGGACACTGCGGACTTGATAAGAAGAGCAACGACTTCAGCATCCCGGCCCACGAATATCCCTCCCTTCTTTCAAGCGAGGGCGCCGATTTAAGACTTCATTTATCATTCCTCAATATGGAGGACAGTAAAGTCTACTCTAAGACTGATCTGCTTCCAATAGAACATCCCCCCTCAATTCTCTAAATTTTTCTCCATAGACAACAAAAGATTTTAAACAACAAAAGCCTGCTCTCTCGCAAAGCTCGCAAAGATAGCAAAGTTAAATCAACTTTCTTTTGTGTTTTAGCGTCTTGGCGCCTTAGCGAGAGCATAAACCTAAAAAAAGCATTTGCCACTGACTTTCACGGACTAAGAGCAAGTAATTAAAAGACTTTCAAAAAGCATTAGAATCATCTTTTGGGTGAACTGCTCATTATGTTTAAATGTTTATTTGATAAGGTTTTGTCCGCTTTTGTCCGTGGCAACTGCCGTTTTCAGGATAAAGGGTTTTCTATACGGAGGTTTTTATGGCTGATAGATATAAACCAAGGAAGCCCAGGATAAAGGATTCCAAGAGGTCTTTTGATTTCTGGTGTTTTTATCACAAGAGGTTTTTTGAAGAAGGCAAGAAGTTCGGGCACTGCATACCAAAAAAATGCTTTGAGTTCAATCAGGAGCATTACCTTGAGAGGATGGGGATGCAGCAGGCTGTTTAAAGATTGCAGAGACGCCCCGTCGGGGCGTCTCTGCAAAATTCCATAAAAAAAGGAGAAGGGAAATGAAAGAGAAAAATGATGCAGTCGAAGTAACGGATTCAATTGACAGAAGGGATTTTATAATCAAGGCAGGCGCCCTGGGAATAGGGGCATTGGCGGTAGCTGCCGGAGGTGAAGTATTCGCAGAGACCGCAGAGACCGGCAAGAAAAAAAAAAAAAAAAAAAAGGGTCAGGCCATGCTTGATGCCACATTCGATTGTCTTAAGACCGGGCAGGCGTGTATTGACCATTGTCTTGACATGTTCAAGGCAGGGGATGCCGTGCTTGCAAATTGCGCAGAAAGCGTTACGGAGATGATGGCCTTCTGCACGGCACACACCCTGCTGACCTCCTACAGGTCAAAACACCTGAAGGCCATGTGCGAGCTGGCTATCCTCGTATGCGATGATTGCGAGAAGGAATGCCGCAAGCATGAAAAGGACCATGACCTTTGCAGGAAGTGCGCAGATGCATGCGCTGCCTGCATTAAAGAGTGCAAGGCATTTCTCGGGAAGGGCTAACCACAGGTCAGGGGTCAGGGGGGGAGGTTTCAAATCTCCCCTGACCCTTGAGCCTCTTGCAGAAGTCCCCTTTTGTGTCATTCCGAACGAAGTTGTAAAAACATGGCTTCAGCCATGTTAACAGGTCTGAAGACCTGTTTCTACGGGATAAAAAAATCCCCGGCTGAAGTTAACTCCCGCTGGTCGAAATGACAAAACTGCGTTTCTTAGAGTTTTGCAAGAGGCTCACAAGGTTTTTCTTTGGCATTAAAGGGTTTCCTCTGAGTCCTCTGTGGTTCGATTGCAGGATTTAGGTTCCATAAAAACAAAAAAAGGAGAGATCAATGAAGGTTAAAAACAGTTTCAGATTGTTAGTATTGTTAATGTCCGGCTTCATAGCAGCATGCGGGAGCAGCAACACGAGTGAGCCGACAACGGCCATAACAGGCTCCATCTTTCAAGGTCCTGTAAATGGCGCAAGCGTCACTGTGAAGAAAGCAGACGGGTCAGCAGTCGCAGGACCTGTTACAACAGGGAGCGATGGGTCATACAGTATAAGCATCCCAGACTCCGCCCTTTCAGGGGACCTTGTATTCGAATCAGCAGGCGGCACATTTACGGACGAGGCGACGGGGACAACAGACGTCGCTGCCGTGGCTCTTTCAGCACACATTTCAGGCGGCGCTCTCAGCTCCGGGGGAGCTGTTCATGTTACCCCCTGTACAACCATAGTGCAAAAACTTGTCGCTCTGGGTAAGACAAAGACCGAGGCTGAAACTGCATTCGGCACAGCCTTTGGATTTATACCTGATAGTACTTTAGCACCTACTGATGCGACTAATCCTGCAACCGGAGCATCAGATGAACAAAAGCTTGCAGGGTCTAGGGTCGCTGTTTTCAGCCAGCTTGCGAAGGATATGGACGAGTCACAATCTCACCTCTTAGAACACCTGCCCGAGGACCTGGAGGACGACGGTATCCTGAACGGTTTGCCGCCATACGAACTGCACCTGCCTGAGGATATAGGAAACAAATATGAGCTGGCAGTGGTAAATTTCCTTAATAATACAAACAACAAATCCGGCCTGACGCCGGACAAGATCGGGACGCTCCCCTTCTCAAAAACGGCCCTCACCACCACGTATAAAGTCACTTACGTGGAGGGGAGCATGAAGGCGATGCAGGGTAAGACAACCTTCAAAATCAGCGTTACAAAACGTTCAGACGGTGCGGCTGCCCCTGGACTTACCGTAACCCTCGCCCCTCTGATGCACATGGCCGCGTACAGCCACGTTACCCCAATAGACAGCATCACAGATGACGGCGACGGCGCTTATACCTGCGTTGTCTATTACCTTATGGCAGGCGGCCCGACTATGGGTTACTGGGAGCTGACGGTCGGAGTGAACGGCGAGACCGCCACATTCTACCCGGCAGTCGGCATGTCAATGGGGGACACCACAAAGGTCACTCTGAAGCACAAAGACGACACAATCCCTAACATGATGGGTACGCTTAGCCCGCGGGCCTATCCCTTGTTCAAGGAGGCGCTTACGGCTGAAACGGGAGGCGCTTACACATTCAAGGCTTTCGTTACCTCGCAGGAGAGCATGACGAGCTTCCCTAAGCTATTCTCAGGGATTGTGCTCAGTTCCGGCACAACCAGCGAACTTACCGTAAATCCCTTGAGCGTTCAGGCATCAACCGACGGGACAACCTGGACAGCAATGACGGAAGACACTGTTAATGAAGGGCATTTCAGCGTGAGCGGTCTTACAGGCCTTTCAAGCGGAGTAGCGGGCACGGTCTATGTAAAGTTGACGATCAACGGAAACGACTACGTGGATAATGCCACGGGCGATTCAACAGCCGCCGGAGCGCACATATATGCGACATTTAACGTAACTCCTGGCGGGATGTAATGCGTCCTGTTCCTTTCAAATCGATCTGTGCGGCGGCTCTCATTTTGGGAGCCGCCATTTTGCCGGAGCAGTCCGCCTTTTCCGCCTCCTGCTGCGGGGGCGGTTCCGCCTCGTCGTTGATATTGCCAAAGTTCTCTCAGTCAATGGTGGATGCGTCTCTCAGCATTGAGAAGTATGATGGTTTCTGGAACAAAGACGGCAAATATATCCAGGACCCTCCTGGTTCCGACCTGAGGCAGTATCGTTTAAGCCTCGGTTATGCCCATCGGCTTGCGGCCAACTGGCAGGCAAGTGTCGTCGCCCCTTATGTATGGAACGACAACAGGTACTCAGCCCTTTCTTCAAGGACTGAAGGGGTTGGAGACACGTCAATGAGCATATTTTATGAAGCGTTCGACTCCATAATGTGCGTTTACAAAGTGGAGGGCATTGCTGACCTGAAACCGGCATCCTATTTCGGGGCTTCCCTTACAATACCTACCGGGATATCCCAGTATGACGATGTGAATAGCAGCTTTGATGTCACCGGGCGCGGCTTCTACAGGCTGGACGGCATAGCCCTTTTTGACAAGACTGTGTATCCCTGGAACGCCTCCCTTCTTTTAAGCTATGGAACCCATTTCGAGAGACCGGTAAACAGGGAATACGGAAACTATGTTGAACCTTACGACAAGAGACTTGGCGACAGGGCATTGGGAACCGTTTCATTCGGGTATACCCAATTTCTAAAGGAGAACGACACAGTGACATACACAGCAGCTTATTCAGACCTGCGGGAAGGGGAGGGGACGATAGACGGCGAACGTGATTCTACCACCGGCATCCGCAAGAAATCAGTCTCAGGGACCATCGCCTATGCGACAGCGGAAAAAGACTGGATTATTAAAGGGACATGGGGGCATGCAATCAAACAGGACGGCTGGGGGGAGAACTTCCCCGCCACCGACACATTTACATTGGGGGTGAGCCGTGTATTTAATTAAAGTTTTTTCGTCTCCGAAGCCGGGGACAGTCCCTATTCTAGGACGGGATAAGGCCCCGTCCGTAAATGGGGACAGTCCCCTCTACTCACCCAGTGATAAAAGAGAGCTTTCACCGCAGAGGCGCGGAGGCGCTGAGAAAAGATTTAACGCCCCTGCCTTACGGCTTCCCCTCTTTGATAAAGAGGGGATAAGAGGGGAGACGATTTTAAGAGGGGGAGCGAGGAGGCGTTACTCTGCGTCTCTGCGTCTCCTCGGAAAATATGTCGTTCATTTACTTTTTCTTCTTTCGCTCGGATTATCAGGTTGCGGAGACCTCATCCCCTCTGGCTCCGACAAACGTCCCACAGTCGAGGCAGGAACAACAGGGACTCAGGTTGGACAGACTGCTCCAGATTTTGCCATAGTGGATTCGCAGGGAAACACAAGGACCCTGTCCCAGGAAGTTGCCGCGCTGGCGCCTGGAAATGCCGTGGTCTTCTATTTTACAATGTGGTGCCCGATATGCGACAGCCACCAGGGCCATATACTTTCATCCATAATCCCTGCGTTCCCAGGCTCAAAATATTTTCTCGTGGACTATGTCTCCGGTTCTGTCGGAGGGACACGGCAGGCAGAGGTCTCAAACGGCTATTCCGGCTCTCTCTTCACCGCCCTGGCAGACACTGACCGTTCCGTTCTTAACCTTTTTAATGCCACCATGAGCACAACTGTGGTCATAGATAGTACAGGGGTAGTCAGGATGAATGAGGATTATAAGGATGGTTCAAGGCTGATGGTAGTATTGGGTGGATTATAGAACATAAGGAGCAACCCGTATGAACCCTGGTCTGAAACCGCTTCAGATTTCCCCAGTCAGGGCGGAACTGGTGATGCCGATAGTCTACAGGATACTATAAAGGCGAAAGGTAAAAGGCAAAAGGTGCAAGGTAAAGATATAACAGAAACAAGAGAAAAGAGTCTTTCTAAAGACGCGCTCTTTTTGGAAAGGGGCGATCTCCCCATGTCTATCATTTACAAAGGGAAGAGGTATATCTTGATTCTTACAAAAAATGACAAACTGATTTTGAACAAGTACGAAGATTAACAGAAACCAGCCAGCGAGCCATAAGAGCAGTGGTCAGTGGTCAGCAGTCAGTGGTCAGAAAAACCGGCCACCGGTCACCGAACACCGACCACTATCTTCATAGCCAGCGAGCCGATAGGAAAACAGGAAAGGAAAGGTGAAAGGAAAAAGGTGAAAGGTTTAACCCTTTAACGTTTTGCCTTTAGCCTTTAACCTGGGTTTTTATCGGCTTTTTTGTTTTTTGAGGGCGGGTAACGCACACAGGAGATTCGCTGAAAAATGGCTACTCAAGGACATCTATTGGTTCGATACGCATTATATCCTTATTGTCAAAGTGCCGGTCAAAACTGATGATTTTCAAATTATGGGTCTCGCAAATGAAATACTGTATTGAATCGTCAAAATCAAGTTTTACTGATTTCCCAAGCCGTAAGGCATCTAATTCATCAAGGGTCGTGGTATCGAACCTCCTTAGACCTTTGGCCGAATCAACATCTTTTAAGAATTCAAGCAAGAGGTCATGTCGCCCGGTTCGCTCCATTATTACTTCTATAGAGTGCAGGGTAAAAGAGCTTACTAATGCTGTTAAATCACCTTCCCGCAGTCTTTCAACAAGCGTTTCGCATTCATCGGCTCTTTCCTGTTCAAGGAGGATTTCGAGGAATATATTGGTGTCCACAAGATACATAAGGGGTTACCACATCTCTTTCGCTTTATGCTGCAATTCTACCGAGGTTTCTTTTCTGTCCTTCAAGGCGCCACGCCATGAAAGCCCTTTTTTAGATATGAGTTCCTTGATTGTAAGTTCAACCCGCTCATGTTCCGGGAGGTTTACCGTTTCGACGGGTTTAAAAACCCCGTTTTCATATATGGCCTCTATCATCCTTAACATTTTCTGTCCTCCATAAGGCTAAGATATTTAAAACATTATCAGAACTAATCTTACGAGTCAAGGAAGGGATCGGGAGAAAAGAATATGAATAAAAGACTTTTAAGGCATGGTGTCCGGCATCTTATGAGTCAAGGAGGTGGTTTATTTATGAGAATGGTTTAGATGGAATCGGGTAGGGTGGGATGTAATAAGCTACTGCCAATCCACTACCTATGATGCAGATGGCAGGATGACCAGGGATGTTCGTTACAATGGCGCAGGCGCAGATGGCGCCTGGTTTACAGGCGATGATGTGCTTAGCAATAAAAACGAGTACGAGACTGCTTTTTAGAAGAATGGGTTAAGCGCTACCCACCTTACTCCCCTTCCGTCAAGGGAGGGGAGACAAATAGTTCCCTCTCCCCTTGCGGGATTTATCCCCGGTGTGGTAGAGGGTTTGAGCCTGCCCCCGAAGTATTTATCGGGGGGGGTGAGGGGGATTTTCAGAGTAAAAAAGGAGGGAGTATGATTTTAAGGTTCATGAAGGTTTCATTTAAATGCAGAAATGTGAAATATCTTATATGCCCGGCAGTTCTCTTTGCTGGAACATTTCTCTTTGTTCCACACACATGGGCAGCATCCTGCTGCGGAGGGGGAGGGGCAGCAGGCCTTATTCTGCCCAAATTTTCAAAGGCTATGGTAGATGTATCCGTTAGCATGGAGAAGTATGATGGATACTGGGATAAGAAGGGTGTGTATTCCAAAGACCCGCCTCATTCTGACCTGAGGCAATATCGCCTGAACCTCGGCTACGGACACCGCCTTGCATCGCGCTGGCAGGGCAGCATCAGCATCCCTTATGTCTGGAATGAAAATAAATATCCGGCTATTGAATCCAGGACAGATGGCGTTGGCGATGCCGCCGTAAGCCTCTTGTATGAGGCCTTTGACAACGTCCAGTGTGTCTGGAAGGTTCGAAATCTCGAAGATTTAAGACCCGCCGCATCTTTTGCCCTCGCATTAACTGCTCCAACAGGCATCTCTCTCTATGATAATGGTCTCTTTCCCACTAAAACTGCGAAGGAGAGCTATGATATAACAGGCCGTGGTTTTTATAGACTGGATGGGAACATGCTTATGGAGAAGACCATCTTTCCATGGACCGCATCCATCCTTCTAAGCTATGGAACGCATCTTGAAAGGACTGTAGAATCAGAATATGGCAAGCCGATTCTAAAACCCTATCATAAGAGGCTTGGAGACAGGGCGATAGGGACATTATCCCTTGCTTTCCGGCCAGTGATGTCTACACAATAGGGGTGAGCCATGTGTTTAGATAGATTATTCCAAATAAAGGGGGTAAAAAAATGAAAGGATTAAGCAAGGCAATACTGATTATTATATTATTGACCATTTCCGGGTGTGGAGCCGGCGTTTCCACTGAAACTGCCAAAAAACCAACTTCCGCCATGGCCATCACCTCTTATTCCCTTAAAGGTTTTGCGGGGACGCTGGATGAAACGGCAAAGACCATATCAGTAACCATGCCATATAGCACGGATGTAACGGCCCTGGTTGCTACATTTGCAACCACAGGGGCAAGCGTAAAGGTTGGTTCAACAGAGCAGGAAAGCGGTGTGACTCAGAATGACTTTACCAATCCCGTGGCATACACGGTAACTGCGGCAGACGGCACGACAGCGACATATACCGTAACCGTTACCGTGGCTGCATCCTCTGCCAGGGCCATCGCCTCATATTCCCTTAACAATGTTGCGGGGACGATAAATGAATCGGCAAAGACCATATCAGCAACCATGCCATATAGCACGGATGTAACAGCCCTGGTTGCTACATTTGCAACCACAGGGGCAAGCGTAAAGGTGGGTTCAGCAGAGCA
>JACQYJ010000055.1:0-1450 GCA_016208525.1 Deltaproteobacteria bacterium
TTGGATTCGTCGCCCTTCCCTTCATTGAAGTCACCTTCTTCCTGCCTGTTCCGTCCGAACGCATTATGTAAATGCCCCCGCCTTTTGTTGAACTGAATGTTATAAACCTCCCATCAGGAGACCATGTCGGGCCTTCGTTGTTTTCGGCATCTGCGGTTAACCGCATAAGCCCGCTCCCATCCGGGTTTATGGTAAATATTTCAAACTTCCCATCGCTCATGCCGGCAAATGTTATGCGGTCCCCTTTGGGTGACCAGGATGGCGACACATCAAGCCCCCAGTTGTCTGTAAGCCGGGTAAGGCCGCTTCCATCCCTGTTTATGACATATATATCCGCATTCCCGCCCCTGCTGACAACGACAGCAAGCCGCTGCCCATCAGGCGCCCAGGAGGCCCCCATTGATGTCCCTTCTATATGTGAGAGCCTTTTATCATTTCCGTTTCTGATCTCTTTTATATATACGGCGGATCTGCCCTCTTTAAAAGAAACGTATGATATAGCCGAACCGTCAGGAGACCAGCATGGTGAGATGTTTATAAAACCGTTCTGTGTTATGGCCTCAACACCTTCACCGTCGTAGTCCATAGTAAATATCTCTTTGTTCCCTCTGACATTTGAGACGAACGCTATCCTGGTGCTGAAGATGCCTCTTTCGCCGGTAAGGCTTGCAATGATGCTGTCGGCTATCTCATGGGCCACCTTTCTGAATTCCTTTGCATCCCTTTTGTTACTCGATATCATCACCTGCCTGCCTGCCGTCACATCGTACAGCCTCGCGTCCACCGTTAGATTCCTACCCTCGATAGCAACCTTCCCCTTTACAAGGGCCTCGGCTCCTATGGCAAGCCACGGCTTGAAGTCTATCATCTCAGGAGAAAACTCAGCCTTTAATGGATCTGTCGGATAATTAGCCTTATCCAGTATATCGAGGATGCCCGATGTCTCCAGGTCGCTTGCAATTACCTCTGTGACCTTCGACGCAATGACTCCGGCCTCGCCCTCTGCGGAGTGGAGGGAGGGAATAGCTATGGGTAACATCTTTGTTTCAGGCAGACCAATATCTATATAGACCTTGGCATCTGCGCTGAGATGATTTCCTAAAAAACAGACGAGCGTCAGTATTAATAGTCGATTCATTCTATTTATCTCAATGCCTATTTATGAGGAAAGTAAAACCCAAAATCTATAGACTCTTCTTTCCATCCCTTAGGTAAGGGCGGAAGAGTCATGACCTTGTTTATCGCCCTTACGGCGGTATCATCAAAAGAGTTGTTCCCTGACTTTTCCTCAACCCATAAACTTTGAACAGTCCCATCCTTTAAGACATGTATTGCTAAAATCATCTTATATCCCTTGTTTCTAAGTACATCAGGCAGACTCCAGGCATCTCGTATCGTTTGGCTAATTTTAGCATAATAGGCCTTCATTTCATCGTCCAGCTCCTCGTAA
>JACQYJ010000055.1:1521-4336 GCA_016208525.1 Deltaproteobacteria bacterium
ACCTTTGCCGGCGCCTTTGCGGCACTTTTTATATCACCGCTCGAAGCGGATTCTTTCTCCCTGACCTTCTTCCTTATTCTCTCAACCGCCTCATCAGCAGCGACCTTATCTCTCATCTTAGCAATGGCGTCTTCAGGTCTTGCGGCCTCTTCCTTATGCTTAGGTTTTGGGATGATGACCTCTTTCCTTGCCTTCTTCATTGCCTTAGGCTTAATATCCTTTTCTTTTACCTTTACCTGCGGCTCCACCTTAGGTTCTTCACGGGGGACAAGTTCTTCACTTTTCGGGACTTCTTCAGCTTCAACTGCTTCCGGCCTTGTCAATAGCTCAACCTGATAGACAGGGGGACGGAAAACTTTTTTAGGGACACGGGGGATAAGGACAATGACAATAGCAGGGATCAGATGGATTGCAACAGACAGAAATAGCCAGATTGGAAAATCAGTATGCTTTCCTGAAATAACGTTTATGCTGCCCTTGTATCTGTTGACCGCCATCTCTCTGTTAAACAGATTAATGGAGCGGCGGTGGCTTGTCAAGCCTTTATTGGCGGAGTGAAAGTAATAGGTAAAGAAAAAGGTAAAGAAAAGCTTGACAAATTTAAGTCGATGTATTAATCTTTTCCATTCAATTTCCTATGAGGAGTGATTTATGGTCAGTTACATGGCAAAGAGTGAGGATGTGAAGAAAGAGTGGTGGGTGATAGACGCATCAAATCAAACTTTGGGAAGGCTTGCAAGCAATATAGCAACCATTCTCAGGGGAAAGAATAAGCCTATATATACGCCTAATGTTGATACTGGCGATTTTGTGGTTGTCGTTAATGCTGAGAAGATAACACTAACTGGCAAGAAGCTCACAGACAAGATGTACCATCAACACAGTGGCTATCCGGGAGGACTAAAGTCTACATCTCTGGAAAAACTGTTAAAGGAAAAGCCTGAAAGGGCAATAGAAAAAGCGGTCTGGGGGATGCTTCCAAGGAACACCCTTGGACGGAAAATGATCACAAAGCTTAAGGTGTACGCAGGAGCGGAGCATCCGCATCAGGCTCAACAGCCCAAGGCATTAAAGGTAAAGGAGTAGATATGGCAGAGACAAGGTATTATGGAACAGGCAAGAGAAAGACCTCTGTTGCCAGGGTATGGATGAAGCCCGGAACAGGCAAGATGGTTGTGAACGATAAATCAATAGATGACTATTTTGGAAGGGGAACCTGCCAGATGATCATCATGCAGCCGTTGGAACTGACTGAAAATGTCGGCAAGTTTGACATAAGCGTAAATGTCAACGGCGGCGGGATAAGCGGTCAGGCAGGAGCAATAAGGCATGGAATAACCAGGGCCCTTATGGAGTTCAATGCAGAGTTAAGAGGTTCCTTAAAGAAGGCCGGTCTGGTAACCAGGGACCCGAGGGAAAAGGAAAGAAAGAAATACGGTCAGCCTGGCGCCAGAAAGCGCTTCCAGTTCTCAAAGAGATAAAATTACTTTTTGTATATTTCAAAAAAAAGGGAAGGTCGAATGACCTTCCCTTTTTTTTTGCGTTTTGTATTCGAGGCTTGACCCTGTCCATTTTAGTCAATATACTATTATTCAGAAAGCTTGTCTGACTATGATGAAGAAACCGAAAAAACCTTTTGTCCCTGCTGAAAGACACGAAACCATTCGCCGTGATATAGAGACCCTTCTTGAAGGTAAGACCATGTCTGCAAGGGAGATATCTTCTGAGGTCGGGATAAGGGAGAAAGAGGTCTATGATCACCTTGAACATATCCATAAAAGCTTTCATCACGGAGGAGCCCACCTTGTAGTCACCCCTGCGGAATGCGAAGGTTGCGGATTTGTCTTTAAGAAAAGGGACAGGCTGAAGAAACCTGGTAAATGCCCTGTATGCAGCAGCGAGTTGATTACTGCGCCGCTGTTCAGGGTTGAGGGAAAGGTTCTGCAGGGGTGATGCGGGCTGGGGTTGCGGGGGTAAGAGGAATGGCCGTCGGCAGCAGCTGTTTCTTCTTGCATAGTTCCATCTTTTTGTGGTAATTTTCTTGAGGAGTTAGTTATGCAAACAAAAACTGTATATGAGGAAAAGATTCTAAAAGAGGTTCAAGGGTTGCCCCACTTTCAACAGGAGCGGTTAGCAAAGATCTTTCATTTGCTGAAAGAAGAGATTGTATCCCCTGCCGCAGAGGTGCGAAAGGAGAGGCCTGCTCGGAAGCTAACGGTTTATAAATGCGATGGGAAACTAAGGGATTTCTCCAGGGAAGATGCCTATGCAAAGAGGATTTAACTCTGTTTGCATAGACGCAAATATCCTGATCCATGCGACATTTGAAGACTTTGATAAGCCAAAGCATCTGAAATCCCTTAAGATGCTCGATTCCTTTGCAGATTCAGGGGGAATCATATATGTCACGCCGCAGATATTAAGAGAGTTCATCGCTATTTTCAACCAATTCAACCATCTTCAAAAAACCACTTTCAAACAAACAGGCCGTAAAGAAGATAAAAGAGTTCCTGGAATATTTCAGATTGGCCTCCGAGACCGATACCACTATCCAATCCTTGCTCCATCTGCTTGAAAAGTACGGCACCTTGCGCCAGAAAGTTCATGACATGAATATCGTTGCAACAATGCTTGATAATGACATCCGCCACCTGATGACATTCAACGGCAAGGACTTTAAAGACATAAAAGAGATCGCCTTGGTCGAGCCATAGGACAAGATGGTAGGGTGGGCTGCGCCCACCGGATAAGGGATGTAGAAGGGCTGGGGGAGAGGTTCAGAAGGGATGATGACGGATAAGAAATAAATCCGTCC
>JACQYJ010000174.1 GCA_016208525.1 Deltaproteobacteria bacterium
CCAAGGATAGCCTCCATAGCCTTCTCTTCAGAGTCAAAGCATTTCGCCTTCCCTGTAAACCTCTTCATCTTCTCGCTCACTGCAGTCTGCTTCACAACACATCCGTCAGGGGCAAGGTTTCCCTTAAGGACTGCTATGCCGCCCTCTTTGTAATAGGCATTATCAAGGGTCCTTATAACGTCGCTGTCTATGACCCTTCCCTTTTCTGCGATCTCTTTTATGCTCATCTGCGATACAGTGATATTGTCTTTAAGGACGCCCTTGAACCTGTTCATGACTGCAGGGATGCCGCCTGCGTAATCCAGGTCTTCCATGAAGTGGTCTCCAGCAGGTTCAAGCTTTACGATGTTCAGAGTCTCCCTGCTTATCCTGTCAAAAAGCTCCAGAGGGAGCTCTATCCCGGCGTCATGGGCAATGGCAGGTATATGAAGGGCTGTATTTGTTGAACCTCCAAGGGCAAGATCTATCCTTATGGCGTTTTCAAAGGCCTCTATTGTCATCATCTTTCTTGGAGTCAGGTCTTCCTCCACCATCCCAACAATCCTTACCCCTGAGTCAAATGCAATCCTCCTCTTGTCCGCCGACCCTTCAAGGGCGGTTGCGCATCCGGCAAGGGACATCCCCAGGGTCTCAGTGACGCAGGCCATGGTATTGGCCGTATACATCCCCTGGCATGAACCACCGCCAGGGCAGGCGCATATTTCCAGGTCAGCCAGTTCTTCGCCGGTTATCTCGTTGTTCTTGTATCTTCCTATCGCCTCGTATGTGTCCCTTACAAAGGAGCGCCTCTTCATCCTGTACATCCCCGTGCGCATGGGACCGGCAGTTACAACTATGGATGGGATATTCAGTCTGGCGGCAGCCATCAGCATCCCCGGGGTTATCTTGTCACAGTTTGTAAGGAGGACGAGGCCGTCCAACGCGTGGGCCATTGCAACAGACTCTATCATGTCGGCGATAAGCTCCCTTGATGGAAGGGAGTAATGCATGCCAACATGCCCCATCGCTATCCCGTCGCATATAGCCGGGGCCCCGAAGAGGAATGCATGACCTCCTCCTGTGTGGACTCCTTTTTCTATAAACCTCTCCAGGGTGCGCATTCCTATATGTCCCGGGACCAGGTCGTTGAAAGATGTCGCAATCCCTATAAAAGGCCTGGCAAGCTCCCCCTTTGTAAGCCCTGTGGCATGCAATAAAGCCCTGTGGGGCGCCCTCTCTAATCCCTTCTTTACCCTGTCGCTTCTCATTATAACCCCTTTCAAAAAGCCTCTTGTGATGATCTGATAGATTAAAATTAATACATTTCAGGCCTGAAAGTCAACAACTGTTTAACAAAAAAAGGGGCGAACCAGGATGAAGTTATGATATATTTCCTCCGTACAACATAGGAGGCAAAAAGATGATCATAGGAATCCCTAAAGAGATAAAAACAGAGGAGTACAGGGTCGGTATAGTCCCTGCCGGGGTAAAGGCGCTGGTTGACGAGGGGCACAGGGTGATTTTTGAGGCCGGAGCAGGGTTGGGCAGTGGAATAAAGGATGAGGAATACAAGGGAGCAGGGGCCGGAATAGTCCCTTCCGCCAGGGATATATACAGTTCAGCCGATCTTATCATGAAAGTCAAGGAACCTCAGCCTTCGGAGTTCAACATGCTAAGAGAGGGACAGATCCTCTATACATATCTCCATCTGGCGGCGGAGCCTGAGGTCGCCAGGGCGCTCCTCGAAGGGAAGGTCAAGTCCGTTGCATACGAGACAATAGAGCTTTCAGGTGGAACCCTTCCCTTACTAAAGCCGATGAGTGAGGTTGCAGGGAGGATGTCTGTCCAGGTTGGGGCATACTTTCTTCAGGAGAACAACGGTGGAAGGGGTGTTTTGCTGGGAGGCGTTCCCGGAGTTGCTCCTGGAAAGGTCACAATCCTTGGGGCAGGAGTGGTCGGGTTGAATGCCCTGAAGATTGCAGTTGGGATGGGTGCGCAGGTAATCATCTTAAACAGAGGAACGGATAAGCTGGCTCATATTGATGAGCTTTACAAAGGCAGGATTGTGACCCTTGCGTCAAATCAACATAATATAGAAGAGGCTGTATTGGACTCCGATCTGGTAATAGGCGCCGTCCTCCTCGCTGGGGCAAGGGCGCCGAGGCTTGTGACGAAAGAGATGGTGTCAAAGATGAAGAAGGGTTCTGTCATCGTTGATGTATCCATTGACCAGGGCGGGTGCATAGAGACGTCTAAGAGGACCACCCATAAAGACCCTGTCTACAAGGTAGACGGAGTTTCCCACTACTGCGTGGCAAATATGCCTGGGGCAGTTCCGAGGACTTCCTCCTTTGCCCTGACAAATGCTACTCTGCCGTATGCCTTGAAGATTGCAAAGCTTGGGCTGGAAGAGGCCGCAAGAAAGGATGCAGCTCTCGCAAAGGGGATAAATACATACAACGGCAGGCTGACAAACAGGCCAGTTGCCGAGGCGCTGGAGATAAAGTATGAGGCTTTGAACTGGTAGGGCGGTCTGTGCCCACCATTCAGGATGACGAATTAACCTATAAAGAGCATTTCAACACAGATTCCAACAGATTATTTTTCCTTTACATCATCATTTTTTTGGAATATCATTCTACGATTAGATACCTACCTGTGAGGGTCTTGCAAAACTCTAAAACCAGGTCATTTAAAAACTATTTTTACCACAAAGTACACAAAGAACACAAAGAAAAATCAAAATATAGAGGCATTTGAAGCTTTTTCTTTAACTTTGTGTCCTTCGTGCCCTTTGTGGTTAAATATGAGCCTCTTGCAAAAGTCTTTTTTGTGGTTCGACAGGCTCACCACGAACGGGAAAAAGTCAATGATTCCAACCCAACCACCGTTCGCCCTGAGCTTGTCGAAGGGTAATTTCGGACTTTTGCAAGAGGCTCCTGTGTTTCACAATATTAAGATAAGTCAAATACTCATTGATAAGCCTGGAGGAAGGTATCTCTGTGGTAAAAGGGGTATAAATGGAAAAGGAAAATTTAGAGCGCTTCAGGAATATTCTCCTGAAGAAGCGCTCTGAATTGCTTGATGAGGCCGGAAAGACCGTTGATGAGATGAATGTCATGGGAAAGGATAACTTTCCTGACCCGGTAGACCGGGCATCCATGGAATCCGACAGGAGCTTTGACCTGAGGATAAGGGACAGGGAGAGGAAGCTGATATCCAAGGTAAATGAGGCCCTGGAGAGGATTGATGCCGGGGTCTTCGGGGTATGCGAGGTCTGCGGCGAAGAGATAGGGGAGAAGAGGCTTGAGGCAAGGCCTGTCACAACCCTTTGCATAGAGTGCAAGCAGGAACAGGAAGAGGCGGAGAAGAAACACCATTAATAATAAAAAGGATGAAGGCGGAAGGATGAAGGATGAATTTAAGTAGAAAAGTCTTTTTCATCCCTCAGCCCTTATCCCTCATCCTTATATTTGTTTAGGAGGAAATGGATGCCGGAACTTAGAAAAGACCCTGTCATAGGCAGATGGGTGATTATATCAACGGAAAGAGGTATGAGACCCAGCGATTTCACCATGATGGAGGAAAAGAAAAAGGGTGGTTTCTGTCCTTTTTGTCCTGGGAATGAGGGAGCTACTCCGCCTGAAATCCTTTGTTACAGAGAGAACAGCACAAAACCAAATACACCTGGATGGAGCCTCAGGGTCGTAGCAAACAAATTCCCCGCCCTGCGCGTTGAAGGAGAGTTGAACAGGGAAGGGGAGGGGGTTTATGACAGAATGAACGGCATTGGTGCCCATGAAGTAATCATAGAGTCCCCAACCCACAGCGACACATTGTCAACAATATCTGCAAAGAACTTCGAGGACCTCCTCTGGGCATTCAGAGACAGGATGATAGACCTCAGGAAGGACGGCAGGCTGAAATACATCCTTATATTCAAGAATCAGGGGGAGTCGGCAGGGGCATCCCTGGAGCACACCCACTCCCAGCTTATAGCCCTGCCAATTGTCCCAAAAAGGGTAACAGAAGAGCTTGACGGCGCCAACGCCTATTACAGCTATAAGGAAAGATGTATCTTCTGCGATATAATAAGACAGGAGACAAAACTGGGGAGCAGGGTGATATCCGAAAATCAGGATTTTATTGTAATAGCGCCCTTTGCGCCAAGATCCCCCTTTGAGACATGGATACTGCCGAAGAGACACTCATGCGCCTTTGATGAGGGACAGAAGCACGAATTTGAAAACCTTGCGCGTATATTTTCAGATACCCTGAAGAGGATTGACAAGGTACTGAGTACCCCGCCTTACAACTTTATTCTTCATACTGCGCCATTCAGCAATGGTTGTGGAAACTCTTATCACTGGCATTTCGAGATAGTCCCTAAGCTTGTCAAGATTGCCGGGTTTGAATGGGGGTCTGGTTTTTACATAAACCCCACTCCGCCGGAGGAGTCGGCCAGGTTCATGAGGGAGGTCAGGTTGTGAGGGTACTGATGGTCTCCCCTGAGGCGACTCCATTTGCCAAGACCGGAGGGCTTGCCGATGTGGCGGGAGCGCTGCCAAAGGCCCTTAAAAATGCAGGGGTTGATGTTGCGCTGGTAATGCCGAAATATAGAGATGTTGATGAGGAAAGGTTCAGGCTTAGAGAAACCGGAATTACCTTAAGAGTTCCAATAGCAGGGGGGATTAAAAAGGCCGATGTTCTTAAAGGTAAGACAGAGGGGAATGTCCCTGTCTATTTTATAAAAAAAGACAAATACTATGACAGGGAGGCGCTTTACGGGACTGCTGATGGAGATTATCCTGACAATTCGGAAAGGTTCATATTCTTTTCCAGGGCTGTGCTGGAGCTTTGCAAGGCCCTGGATTTTAAGGCCGATGTCATACATTGTAACGACTGGCAGACGGCCCTGATTCCTGTTTATATTAAAACCTTATACAGGGACGATCCCTTTTTCTCCGGGACTGCTACGGCGCTTACAGTCCATAATATAGGGTACCAGGGGCTTTTCTGGCACTTTGACATGCATCTTACCGGGCTTGGATGGGATTTATTTACGCCGGAAGGGATTGAATTCTTCGGGAAGATAAACTTTTTGAATGGCGGGCTTATATTCTCTGATATCATCACAACTGTAAGCAAGGCATACAGCAGGGAGATACAGACCGAAGAACTCGGCCATGGCCTCGAAGGCGTCCTCGCACAGAGAAAAAAGGTCCTTTACGGGATAGTTAACGGTATAGATTATGACGAATGGGACCCTGCAAAGGATACTTACATAACTGCAAATTACAGCCCTGAGGATATTAAAGGCAAGGCTATTTGTAAAACTGAGCTTCAGCGGCTGTATTCCCTGCCTGTAAAAAAGGACATCCCTTTAATAGCCATGATATCAAGGCTTGCAGGACAGAAGGGGTTTGACCTGATTGAAGGCGCCGTTGACGAATTGATGGCAATGGACCTGCAGATGGTCTTCCTTGGCGCCGGGGACAGGAAATATCAGGAGCTCCTTGAGGAGATTGATCGTCGCTATCCGAAAAAGGCGGGGGTAAAAATCGGGTACGATGTCGCCCTTGCTCACAAGATAGAGGCAGGGGCGGACATATTTCTCATGCCGTCGAGGTACGAGCCGTGCGGCCTGAACCAGCTTTACTCCCTCAAATACGGGACAATCCCTGTGGTCAGGGCTACCGGAGGGCTGGACGATACGATAAAGAATTTCAATCCAAAGACCGGAAGCGGGAACGGCTTCAAGTTCAGAAATTACTCTTCAGATGCCCTTTTAAAGGGTGTCAGCAAGGCCGTTGAACTGTATAAAGACAAAAGGAGATGGAAAAAGATAATGCAAAGCGCAATGGCATGCGATTTTTCATGGGAACACTCGGCCAGGGAATATCTGAAGGCATATAATAAGGCCCTGACAGAGGTCGGGAGCAATTAATGATAGAGCGTAACCTTAAAACCCTGCGCAAGATCATAGACCTGGCCAACTCCCCATCATATTCAGGGGAAAAGTTTAAGGAAATGGCCAATCTTATATCTGAAGAGTTTGGAGTGGAAAACTGCAGGGTTTATGTTACGGACAAAAATTGCATGAATTTATCTCTTAAGGCGATTAATGATAGCGGCTACTCTGGAGAAGAGATATCCAGTTACAGGATTGGAAGCGGGCTTGTAGGAGCTACGGCCTCAAAAAAGGAGCTTATGTCAATCAGCGACATTTCTTATGCCACTGTAGAAGAGCTTGCACTACTGGATGAGGCTGACCGGTACTCCTTTTTTGCCTCCTCACCCATTGTGGATGACAAAACGGTTTACGGCGTCCTGTACATAAGCTCTGAAAGGCCAAGGAGCCTCCGCGATGCGGACAGGGAGCTTCTATATGCTGTAAGTCAGGTTATTGCAACCAGTTTAAGGGAAGAGAGGCATCAAGCCCAGGCGCAAAAGGTTGCCAGGGAGTTCTCCATACTGTATGACATCAGTACGGCAACGATGACAACAATAAAGCTTGACAGACTCCTTCACATCATTCTCACCGCAGTTACAGTTGGGGATGGGCTCGAGTTCAACAGGGCCATACTAATGCTGGTAAATGAAAGGAGTAATATTATCCAGGGGATGATGGGTGTCGGTCCTGATACTATCGAGGAGGCATGGAAGGCGTGGGGAGAGTTTTCAAGAAACAGAAGGGGCCTTCTGGAAATCGTCTCAGCTCAAATGAAAGAAGGCAAGGCGCCCTCTTCAAGGCTAAACGAGATAGCCAAAACCATAAGGCTCCCTCTCGACTCACCATGTATTGTGGCAAGGACTGTAAGGGAGCAGAGGTCTTTTAATGTTGGCGCAGAGGATGAAGATCAAACAATAGGCACAGTGCTTTCTGAGAAGCTGGGCCTGTCAACCTTTGCCTCTGTGCCGCTTATGGCATCCGGAAAGGTTGTGGGGGTAATAATAGTTGACAACTGCTTCAACAAAAGACCTATTACTGATGAGGATATCCGTTTCCTGACCATGTTTGCCAACCAGGCAGGACTATCAATAGAGAACTCCCTTTTGTATTCTGATATCAATGAGGCCCATCTTGAGTTAAAAGAGACCCATGAGCGGCTTCTGCAGTCTGAAAAACTGGCTGCCCTTGGAGAGATGGCCGCAAACGTGGCGCATGAGATAAGGAACCCGCTGACTTCCCTGGGCGGTTTTGCGAGAAGGCTCTTGAAGAAAGTTGAGGGTCATACGGAAAAGAGGTATGCGGAGATAATCGTCAAGGAGGTGGACAGGCTTGAGGGTCTCCTGACAGACATCCTGGTCCTTTCAAAAAAGAGCGCGGGACCTTTTAAAAGCCATAATGTTAACAAAATCATTGACTCAGTAACTCATCAGTTATCCGACGAACTGAAGAAAAAAAAGGTTGAACTTAAAAAGGAACTTGCAGATTCTCTGCCAGGGATAGATTGCGATTTCCAGCAGCTTAAACAGGTATTCATAAATCTGCTTACCAACTCCATCCAGGCAATGCAGGATGGCGGCACCCTTACAATAGGCACTTATTTGATCACAGAGGCTGAAAAGTCTTATGTTGGCATATCCATAGCAGATACAGGAGGAGGTATCCCTGAGAATTTCGTAAACAATATCTTTAATCCCTTTTTCACAACAAAGGATACCGGAACCGGCCTGGGACTTTCCATTTCCAACAGGATAGTGGCACAGCATCGCGGGGAGATTGAGCTCATAAACAGGCCTGGGGAGGGAGCCACTTTTATTGTAAAATTACCGATAATTCATGAAGAATCATAACTACAGGAGGAACTATGAAGAAAATACTTGTTGTAGATGATGAAGAGAATATCAGAATGCTTTACCAGGAAGAGTTGCAGGAAGAAGGGTATGAAGTAACAGCAGCCTCGAACGGAAATGAGGCCCTCGAACTCCTTTCAAAAGCGGGCCCCTTTGAACTGGTGACCCTTGACATAAGGATGACGGGGATGGACGGGATAAACACAGTGAGGGCGATAAAGGAAAAATATCAAGGTCTCGCCGTGGTGCTGGTAACCGCGTATGGTGAGTACAAGCAGGATTTCAGCACCTGGGCATCCGATGCCTACATAGTGAAATCAGCGGACCTTACGGAGTTGAAGGCAACGATAAAGAAGATAATAGGATAGGAAGATGCTATGGAAATTCCCTTTCAGCAATACCGGGAAATCGAAGAAGAACCCCCCCTGGTCATCGCAGTGGATGACCAGGAAGCTAACTTGGAGCTTCTTGAGGCAATCCTGGTAACGGCAGGATACAGGGTCATCACTACAATGGATGCCTTCAAGGCGATCAAATTAATGGAAAGTCACCCGGTTGATTTAGCAATCCTTGATGTTATGATGCCCGGAATGACGGGGCCAAGGACCCTTATACAAAAGGGCACTCGGAAAGGGTAAGCAATTTATCGGCCGAACTTGCTGAATTTATCGGGTTCTCTGAAAAAGAAATTATCAACATAAAAAAAGCAGGAATACTGCACGATATAGGGAAGATAGGGTTGAGGGAAGACATCCTTCATAAGAGCAAGCCTCTCCATAAAGAAGAGTTGGAGCAAATAAGACGACATCCTGTCATTGGCGAGGAGATCTGCAAATCTCTCAGTTCTCTTAAGATGGTCCTCCCTGCCATACGGCATCATCACGAAAGGTGGGACGGCAACGGATTCCCGGATGGACTAAACGGCGAAGAGATACCCCTTATGGCGCGGGTAGTGGGAATTGTGGACACCTTCGACGCTATGGTAACCAACAGGCCATACAGAAACTGCCTCGCCAGAGAGGACGCTATAAGGATTATGAAGGCTGAAATGTTGTCAGGCCAGTGGGACCCGTATTTGATAGGCGAGTTTATAAAGATGATGGAAAGGGAGGCATAGGATGATCAAGATAGCCATAATAGGAGCAGGCAAAGGAGGAAGCGCCCTCCTTGACATCTTCCACACCAACGGGGAGGTAAAGGTAGTTGGGATCTCCGATAAAGATAAGAATGCGCAGGGTCTCGTTCTTGCGGAACAATGGGGGATATTTATTGCAGGGGGCATAAAAGAGATATGCGATCAGAACCCGGATATTGTGATAAATGCAACCGGGCAGCCGGAAACAAGCAGGCTTATTAAAGAAAGTTTCCCTTATCCGGTGGAGATCATAGAGGGCACGGTTGCGAGGCTGATGTGGGAACTCGTCACGCGGCAGCAGAAGGCGAGGAAGGATATCGAAGCCATTGCAATGGAAAAAATAAAGGTACTTCAGGAACTGGAAGACTCTCATAATTACCTGCAGGGGGTCCTCGATGATTCCCAGGATATGATCGTCACTACCGACACCGAAGGGAAGGTAATAAAATTTTCAAAAGGCGGAGAGAGGATCCTGGGATACAGGATGGATGAGATTATCGGAAGGTCCGCATTGGAGCTTTATGCCGATGAGAAAGAAAGAGAGAAGATACTTGATACGGTGAAGAAAAAGGGGGCCGCATACAATTATGAAACCGTACTTCTGACCAAAGACGGCGCGCCCAGGGACATAAGCCTTACAATATCAGAGCTCAGGGACAAATGGGGCAGTGTTATAGGGACGGTGGGGGTAAGCAAGGACATCACCGAGGAGAAACATCTTAGAAAAGAGATGGAAAACCTGAATATCGAACTTGAAGAACTCAATGAGAGGCTTGAGGAGAAGGTCCTTGAGAGGACGAGGGAGCTTGAACGGACAAACAGGGAGTTGAAAAAGGCCAACGAGCTGAAGGGCCGGTTTATTGCAAATGCCAGCCATGAATTAAGGACGCCCCTTAATTCCATAATAGGGTTTTCCGATGTGCTCCTCGGCAAGACCTTCGGGGATCTGACGGAGAAACAGGAGAGATATATTAACACCATACTTACATCCGGGAAGCACCTCCTCCATCTTGTCAACAACATCCTTGACCTCGCCAAGATAGAGGCAGGGAAGACGGACCTTTCCTATGAAACATTCAAAGTCAAAGATGTGATAAATGAAGTAATAATGGTTTTAAAACCTCTTATAGACAGGAAGATGATCGGCCTGGAAACAGAGGTTGGCAGCGATGTTGATATATTCACGGCGGACAAGGTCAAATTTAAACAGGTGCTTTACAACCTCCTCAGCAATGCCGTAAAGTTTACTCCGGACGGCGGAAAGGTGCAGATAGGAATAGAAAAGCTCGTAAACAATGCCCTTCTCCCCTGGGCCTTCAAAGGCCAGGAGTTCCTTGGCATTTCCGTCCGGGATACCGGTCCCGGCATAAGGCCTAAAGACATGGACAGGATATTTGACGAGTTTGAGCAATTGGACCCGTCCAAGTCAACGGAGGGGACAGGCCTTGGCCTCTCATTGACAAAGAAACTCGTAGAACTCCACGGAGGCCATATCTCGCTTGAAAGTGAATATGGGCAGGGGGCGTCTTTCAATGTATACCTGCCTTTTGTCATTGATATAGAGGTCTTAAAGGAACCTCAGGCTGCTCCTCCGCTTGATCTGCCCTGGATGAAGGACGAGGGGCCTGTCGTCCTTGTAGTTGAAGACGATCTCCCTACGGCAGAGCTCATCACCATCCATCTCAGTCAGGCAGGGTACAGGGTATCTCATGCCTATGACGGCGTAGAGGCGATACAAAAGGCAAAGGATGAAAAGCCTTTTGCCATTACTCTGGATGTCATGCTCCCTAAGAAGGACGGATGGGAGGTGCTCCAGTCCCTGAAGACCGACCCTGTTACAAGGGACATCCCTGTAATTATCCAGTCAATCATAGAAAATAAAGAGCTTGCCTTTGCGCTGTGAGCTACCGATTATCTCGTAAAACCTGTAGACAAGGCCGTCCTCCTGGGGAAACTGCGGGAATTTCCGCAGGCGGGGAGGTCGAAGTGGAGCCATCGCATGTCCATCCTTGCCATTACCGCCGATGCCGATTTCCAGAACTATCTGCAATCTTCTCTCGAAAAGGAAAACCACGGAGGGTTTCTTGTGCATTCCGCCGATGATCCGGATGAAGGCATTGGTCTGGCATTGACTATCAAGCCTAACGTAATAATAGTTGATGCCGCTATTCATGAGGGAGGATACAATGTAATCAGGGAAATAAAAAATAACCCGGCCCTTACCGATATACCCGTCTTTGCCCTCACCCACAGAGACCTTTCAGAAGACAAGAAGCTTGCAATTGCAGGGCAGATCGAAGGTATTCTGAATAAAGACGACTTTAATTCCATCAAACTGGTAGACCATCTGAGGCATCTTGAGGCGCTGTATCCTAAAAAAGCCGGCCTTGTTGATGATGTAACAGGGCTTTTTAATTTCAGATACTTCCATATCAGGCTTGCCCAGGAGATTAAAAGGGCAAGGAGATATAAATCCCCTCTTGTGCTCTTATTTATAGATATTGACCACTTCGATCATTACAAGATTAAAAAGGGGGAATATTATGCAAACCTGGCGTCAAGAAAGGTTGCCGAGCTTGTGAATAAACATATCAGGGGCTCCGATGTCATTGCGCGGTATAAGGGGAATGCCTTTGCCGTAATATTGACAAACACGCCTATGTTTTCAGGGACAAGCCTTGCCAGGAGGTTTATCTCTTTGATCCACGACTATCCTTTCCTCCATGAAGAGGTGCAGCCGAATGGAAAGATTACTATAAGCATAGGGATTTCAGATTTTAAAGAACAATCCCATGAAGAATTAATCAAGTTGGTCGAGTCGGCCATGCAATCCGCCGTTGAGAAGGGCGGGAACAGAGTTGAGATAAGCCAATAAACCTGCTGCGTAGTTGAACCTATAAATCTAAAAAATGCACTTAGCCACAGACTTTCACGGACAAAACACAGATATTTTAAATAATTATCAAAAATAATCGAATCACCTTTTGGGTGAAACAATTTTTCTTTTGAGATGTTTGTTTATCAAGGTTTGTCCGCTTTTGTCCGTGGCCAATTGCCGAATTTAGGATAAAAAGCGTTTAGCCACGGACTTCCAAAAGCAGGCGCTTCTAAGCGCACCGGATTTACACGGATAAAAAAGCTGGTAAGCTTGTAAGCCGGCAAGCCAACAAGCAAGAACCGTGTTCATCCGTGGCAAATTGCATAGGTTTTATTTAATTTCACCGGAGATTGGAGAAGATGCAAGGAATCAGCCTTCTGGCACATTCTGAATAATGTGATATATTTTCAAAGAGAGGCCGGGAGGTGATGATATGAGATATCATGATGACATATTGGGAACCATCGGCAAAACGCCGCTAGTTAAACTGAACAAGGTTGCAAGAAACGTTAAGCCTTTGGTTCTGGCAAAGGTCGAGTTCTTCAACCCCGGAGGGAGCGTTAAGGACAGGATGGCCGTATACATGGTGGAGGAGGCTGTAAGAAAGGGACTGTTAAAACCCGGCGGCACCTTAGTGGAAAACACGTCAGGGAACACGGGGATAGGCCTCGCCCTGTATGCGGCAGTGAAGGGTTACAGGGCCATATTCACCATTCCTGACAAGATGAGCAGGGAGAAGATAGACCTCCTAAGGGCCTTTGGCGCAGAGGTG
>JACQYJ010000075.1 GCA_016208525.1 Deltaproteobacteria bacterium
CATTGCTTATGGAGCGGTGAAGGGCGTAAAAATGGAGTAGTGCGTTATTTTTTTAGCAATGAGAAAATATAATATGGAGGATAACATGCAGAATAATAGGATTAGGATATTAGGATTTTTTGCTCTGTCGGTATTTATTTTGACTATCATCTCCTGCGCCCCAAAGCCAAGGAAGGAGGTAAGCGCCCTGGATACGCCGGAGCACCACGTATTCAGCGGGAACAAGCTCCTGGATAAGGGGAAGGCTGATGATGCAAAGAGGGAATTTGAACTTGCCCTTTCTCTGGACCCCAAATATTCACCTGCTCATGCAGGTATGGGACTGGTATACGGATATCAGAATAACTTTGACAAGGGTTATGACAGTCTGAAGGACGCAAAGAGTTACGCAAAGACAAAGGAAGACAAGGTCAACGCCAGTGTCTTCATGATGAGGCTCCTCTCGATGGAGAGAAAGGGGAAGTGGCTGGACAAGTGCGAGGACGAATTTAACGATGCAATAAAGCTCGATCCAGGCGCTTCTGCCGCTTATTATTACATGGGCAAGGGATACAAGGTCTCTTATGATTTTGACAAGGCCGGAGAGATGTTCAAGAAGGCGCTGGACCTGAACACAAAGTATGTGAACGAGGCATCCGAGGAGTGGGCGCTGGTTCAGAAGATACAGCTTGCGGCCCCAGGCTCTCTTATCGGCAAAAAGATAGCCCTTATAGATGAGATAACAAGGGCTGACATTGCCGCTCTTTTCATACAGGAACTTGAGCTTGAGAAGCTCTTCAAGAAGAGGACGCCAAAGCAGTTCGATACGTCATTCCAGGCCCCTACCCAGAAAATGGAAACGGAAAAGATGGTTAAGATGGAGGCTGCAACGGACATAAAGGACCATGTCCTGAAGACGGACATAGATACCGTGATGGAACTTATGGTAAAGGGTCTTGAGTCATATCCTGACCACACATTCCAGCCCGACAAGAAGATTACAAGGGCGGAGTATGCCATAATGATAGAGGACATCCTTATAAAGGTCGGCGGGGACGAGAAGCTTGCCACCAAATTCATTGGTGAAAAATCTCCATTTCCTGACCTTCGTAGCGACCTCCCCTACTTTAATGCCGTGATGGTCGTGACCACAAGAGGTGTAATGAAGGCAAAAGATCTGAGTACCGGTGAGTTTGGCGCCATGGATTCTATATCAGGGGCCGATTCACTTCTTATTATAAGGAAATTAAAAGACGAATTGAGGTTCTTCTAATGGAAAAGTTCAGAGTTCAGAGTTCAGAGTTCAGAGTAGGGGCGAGGCGGTGCCTCGCCCATTCACGTCTCACGTCTTACGTCTTACATCTTACGCTCTTTTTACTGTTCACTATTCACTGTTCACTGTTCACTGTTGTTCATGCAGAGGAGGCGCAGACAGTCACGGCCGATGGAATAGCGGCTATAGAAGACGGGAACAAGGCAATAGCCAGGGACAATGCCTTAAAGGATGCTCAGAGAAAGGCAGTTGAGCAGGCTGTCGGTGCGATGATATCTTCTGAGACCGCTGTACAGAACTATCAGCTGCTTAGCGACAAGATTTTCTCGCAGAGCCAGGGGTATATCCAGAGTTTCAAGATAGTCTCCGAAGGGGCGGCTGAAGACACTCTCTACAGAGTGTCCATTCAGGCCACAGTGGCTACAGGAGGGTTGAAAAACGACCTTGGGGCGCTCGGCCTGCTTATGCAGAAGGTGGAGAAGCCGAGAGTGTTATTCATGATTGCGGAGCAGAACATAGGACAGGAGTTTTATGTCTTCTGGTGGTATGGGAAGAGTGAATTCAAAGGGCAGCATTATGATATGGCAGCGTCTGAAACAGCTTTAAAGGAAGAGTTCCTTGCCAAGGGGTTCAATGTGGTTGATTCATCTGTGGCGACAGGGAAGATAGAGGTATCAAATGCCTACAGGATCGCTGATCTGACAGATTCAGGGGCGATCAGCATAGGGAGGCAGTTGGGCGCCGAGGTGGTTATCAAAGGAAAGGCGTTAGCTAAGGAAGGGCCGAGAACAGGCGGCAGCAATGTAGGATCGTACCTGGCAGACATCACGGTCAGCGCCTTAAGTGTTGATAATGGAGGAGTCCTCGCCTCGACAAGAGGACACGGACTGAGCAGGAACATCTCTCATATAAGCGGGTTGAAATGAAAGGGACGGCCCAGAACCTTGCTGATGAGCTTGCTAATAAGAGTGTTGGAGGCGCGCCTGTAAAGGTTATAGGCGCCAGCCCCAATACCGTTGAGGTGAGTCTGGGCGGAAAATAAATTTTTCGTAACTATTCGAGTTATAGGGCGAAGATGCCAGGAATTTAATCAAAACCCAATTTTCTCGCAAAGGCGCAAAGACACAAAGAAAGGATGAATATAGAAGAAGCAGTTAACCACTGAGATTACAGAGAAAAACAAGAACATGATATTGATACCCGCTACACCAATACGGTGAAGGCTTTTGTAAAATAATATTGCTTGATTTTCTTTGCGTTCTTTGCGGCTTTGCGTGAGACAGGCCTGTGCAGTTACAATATTTCTTTTTGGAAGGGGGTTTGTTAGATGCTGAAAACAAGACTGTGTATGATCTCTTTGTTGTTTGCAGTTATGCTGTTTGCGTTCGGCTGCGCGCCAATGAAGCCGAGGGTTACATATAATCCGTCAAATCCGATCAAGACAGTGGCCGTGCTTCCCGTGCTTAACCACACGAACGATGTAGAGGCGCCGGATAAAATCCGCCAGGCATTTGAAAAAGAGCTTGGCTATTATGGATACAATAGCAAGCCCCCTGCCGAAGTGAATCAGATTTTAAAGGATGAACTTGGGATCACCCTCGGTAAACAGCTTGACCTGACAAACCCTGTGGAGCTTGGGAAGAAGCTTGGCGTAGATGCCGTTATCTACGGGGCTCTCTATGATTTCGATGAAAAGACAACAGGTGTGCTGGATATCAGAAGGGTAAAGGCTGGTTTCAAGATGGTTATAGCGAGAGACATGACTTCGGAGAACCTCAGCCCCTTCGCAAATCTGAAAGAGGCGCTGGAGAAATCCTGGATTGAAACCCTGAAAACAGCTGTAGATGTCATTGATGCGGAAGAAAAAGCTGGGAAGATGTCTAAGAAGGAGGCGACCGAGGCCCGAGAGGAATTAAAGAAGTCTTATAATATAGCTACCCTTGATTTAGAGAAACTTACCCCACCTAAGGTCAAGTGGGGTGTCGCCGGAACGACCTTCTGGGCAGCTGGCGCTGCTGTAAAGGGGACAACAAAGGCCACTGGCGGCATGCTTGGACTTGTGGCATCCGGGGTATCGGCACTATCGGGGATGTCGGACATGGGGGATTTGAAAAATGCAAAGGAGATGTCGGAATATCCGGGCATAGAAAGATGGGTCGAACTGCCGCAGGAAAAGAGGGAAGTTGAGAACACAGCAGGGGGAATAGGCCTGTCCCTTGTGAAGTCTCTCGGAGGGAAAACACTCGGGAAAATGACAGGCACCTTTCTGAAGGTCGAGACAGAAAGGGTAATTAACGAGATTCACAGAACATTACCAGTGGGGCCTGGTGGCGGGTCTCCGGCCCCAGCGCCAGTAATTATGGTTAAAGCTCCCGAAGTAAGGGAGCCGGCCCCTCCTTCCTTTGGTTATATGGATTACGGCAAGAAAGACTTCTCAGCCCTTATGGTTTCTACATCTGTAGATAAATCAAGGAATGAGACCCATTCTTTTGAGGCCCCCATAGCCAAGGCAGGGGAAAAGTTCAGGATGGATATGGATATGTCCAGGATGGCTAAAGGCGAAGAAACGCCACAGGCCATGAGCAAGATGATAAATATCAGCAGGGGTGACAAAAAGGTCGCCTATACCCTTTATCCCAATAAACAGAAGTATATAGTTCACAAAGACGAGGAAGGTCATCCCGGTGAAGAGCCAAAGGTTGAAAAGACCAAGGTGGGAAGTGAAACCATTGACAAGCACCCGACTGACAAGTATAAAGTGAAAATTACATACAAGAATGGCGAGTCGCACGAAGGGTTTATATGGAATGCCACTGACCTCGATGGAATGACCATAAAGAGTGAGGTGGAGAATAATGATTACAGGATTACCACGGAACTCAAGAATATTGTCCCCAAGACCCCGGCCGCCTCGCTTTTTGAGATACCGGCTGGATATATCGAGGCAAAAGGGTTTATGGAAATTATGATGGAAAAATAATATTATTGATTAGAATCAAAAAAAACTAATAATAGGAGGAAAGGTATGAGAAAGATGAAGATGGCAGTACCGCTTATTGTTCTCGGATTTCTTTACACAGGGTGCGCTACGAAGCCTACTATGACAGGAGCGGTACAGAAAGACACCACTCTGACAGGTGAGACGGCTAAACTGGAAGGAGAAGGGATCAAGTATTCAGGGCCGGAGTACACAATAGGGATCATCACGTTCAAGAACAAGGCCAGGACACCAAACCTTGAAAAACCTACAACCGATATGCTGGCAACTCTGCTCAAATCCGCCGGTCTTGAACCTATCATGCTGACCGAGGAAGAGATGCTTGAACAGGATAAGATGATCCAGCTTCAGCAGACCGGCGCTGTAAAGACAGGCAAGAAACAGGCAGCGGAAGGTTTTGAATCCATCGACTACCGTGTGTCAGGCTCAATCACAGAGTACTCTGAGGTTGAGGAGGGTTCTTCAAACCCTTTAAAGCAGACAAAGGACCAAGTCGCCAGGGTAACTGTTGACTATGGTATTGTGGATATCGCAACAGGGAAGAGGCTCCTTCAGAAATCAGGTTCCGGTGAATATAGAAAAACAACAGGCGGCTACCTTGGCTTCGGCTCAAAATCGAGCGCAGACGTGGGCTTGAGGGATGGCGCTCTGAGGGATGCAATGGCCAAGGCCATGACCGAGATGATTATTGAGCTTAACAAGAAGCCTTTCCAGGGCAGGATACTGATGATGGAGGGGAGCACCGCCATCATCAGAGGCGGAACAAAATCGAAATTACAGCCAGGCGCTAAACTTGGCGTATACAGGCCGGGCGAAGACCTTAAAGACCCTGATACAGGGAGGGTCATAGGGAAGAGAGAAAAAATGATCGGTGAGATAATGATTACCAGCCACCAGAGTGATAAGGTCTCTGAGGCAAGCGTTTCGTCCGGCATGGGTTTCCAGGCAGGGGATATTGTAAGGGCAAAGCCGTAACTTAATTATCTGCAAATTACAGGTTGTAAATCCCCCTCGATCTGCTATCGGTCAAGGGGGATTTTATTATCAGGAGAGCTTTTTGTAAAAGTCAAAGGGAATCTCTTCTTGTGAGGTAAAGGTGATCGAGGAGGATGGTTCAATGGAGCAGGGGCATATTTTCAGTCGCTGAAGCTTGAATCAGAATCCCCGGCCAGGTCTTCAAATGCCGTGTATTTATTAAGGAACGCCAACCTTACAGTTCCAATGGGCCCGTTTCTCTGTTTCCCTATGATGATCTCTGCCACACCCTTGTTCGGGTTGTCATCGGCCTTGTTGTAAACCTCATCCCTGTAAATGAACATGATCACGTCTGCGTCCTGCTCAAGCGCCCCGGACTCCCTCAGGTCCGCAAGTTGAGGACGTCTGTCCGTGCGGGTCTCCACAGCCCTGTTAAGCTGGGAAAGGGCCACTACAGGAACATGCAGCTCCTTGGCAAGGGCCTTCAGCCCCCTCGATATCTCAGATATCTCCTGCTCCCTTCTCTCCACGCTCCCCCGCCCTCTCATAAGCTGGAGGTAGTCAACTATTATCATCCCTAGGCCCTGTGAGGCCTTCAGCCTCCTGGACTTTGCCCTCATCTCAAGGAGAGATATGGCAGGGGTATCGTCTATGAATATCAATGTATCGGAGAGGTGCCCAGCAGCTGTTGTAAGCTTGGGCCAGTCGGATTCCGACAGATACCCTCCCCTGAGCCTGGAGGCATCCACCCTGGCTTCGGAACAGAGCATCCTTATGGCCAGCTGCTCCTTGGCCATCTCAAGAGAGAATACGGCGACAGGCACCTTGGACTCTATAGCGGCATACTGGGCTATATTAAGACAGAAGGCTGTTTTACCCATGCTCGGCCTTCCTGCCACAATAACCAGGTCAGAGGGCTGAAGCCCTGATGTAAGTTTGTCGAGGTCCTTGAAGCCTGTGGGGACACCTGTTACAAGCTCCTTCCTTTCATAGAGTCTCTCTATTGTCTTGAAGCTGTCCTTTACTATATCCCTCATGGCAACAAACGACGGCCTTATCTTGTTCTCGGATATCTCGAATATGACCTTCTCTGCCTGGTCAAGGAACTCTTCCGCATCACCCTCAGCCTCATAGCATCTTGTCGCTATCTCAGTTGCTGTTGAAATAAGCTTTCGGAGGATGGCCTTTTCCTTTACTATCTTTGCATATACCCTTATATTTGCGGCTGTCGGGACACTGTCCACGAGATAGGCGATATAAGGCACGCCGCCAACCTCATCAATAATCCCCTTTTTCTTTAATAAATCGGTAAGGGTTATAAGGTCGCACGGCTGGCTTTTCTCTGAGAGGTCAATCATGCAGTCGAATATCTTTTTGTGGGATTCCCTGTAAAAATCCTGGGCTGTAAGGATTTCAAGGACGGTATTTATTGCCTCATTGTCTATGAGGATGCCGCCTAAGATAGATTGCTCTGCCTCTAAATTCTGTGTGGGGAGTTTATGGGTTGAAAGGTCGTTATTTGCCATAGGAACGCTCGGAATATCTATATCAATGGATGTGACGGAGCCGAACAGCTTCCCTTCTTCTCCCACCTGACAAGGGATCGAGCAGGATAGCCCTTCTATTGTCTTTGCAACCTTCTCTGCTTCTCTCTTCAACTTGTTCTGCCTGTCGGCGATAACCTTTTTGTCATGCTCCAGCGCCCTGACATTGTTGGACGTTGCAAGGACAGCCAGGTTCTTTGGGAGCAGGTAGTTCCTTCCGAACCCGTCCTTCACATTTACTATCTCTCCAGCCCTTCCTACCCCTTTAATCTCTTCCGTAAGTATTATCTGCATTTCTATGCCTCCTTTTTCGACGGCCTCTCTGTTTTTAACCTTCTAAAGTCAAACCACAGGTCAAAGAGCCCGAACCCTATGACCATCATGGTGAATATCTGCTGAAACGCAATCAATAAGTATCCAAGGGCCCTGAAAAACAAGGGTGTTTGCAATTTTTTAAAGTAAAAGGCCATAATGGCCATTCCCTGAAAGAGGTATATCCCCCCGCTGACAACCAGGAGGTTAAGACCAATAACCCCGGCCAAATCGTTTTTTAAAAGGAGGAGTATCCCCCCTGCGATCAGAACCCAGACCAGCGGCTCAGGAGAGCGCCAATTTGCAGGCTCAACCTGATATTCCTCTATCCCCTTTTTCTTAAGCAGACCCTTCAGGGCCAGGATGTTCAAAATAGCGACAGCCAGGGTCCCTATAAAAAACAGCGAAGGGAATACCTTTAATATAATTGCCTCAACCCTGCCTGTAAATTCAGTCAGCCCCTCCACCTGCTCGGCAGGGAGCCCTACCTTCTTGTATGCCTCAACAGTAACCTGGAGATTCTCCCGAACCTGGTCTCCTATTACCTGGGGCAAAGGCTTGTCGAGCGAAGATGAAATGCTCAACAGAAAAAGGGCGCTTCCTGCTATTGAAGCCGCTGTTGAAAACAAAACACCTTTTCCAAGAGACAGTTTCATCCTGACAGATTCTGAAAGGGCTATCCCCATTGCGGCAAACTCTGCAAGGAAAAATGCCCCAACTCTTATCCCTGCCGTAAACCCCACAATGGTGGCTACTGTCAGCAGCAACAGTAACCCGGACCTCATCCCTGTCTTCCTGAAATAATAGGCAATCGGTAACGGGGCAAACACACCTGCGGTCAGGCCTAAAACAGGAACGGTTACCCCTGCAAAGAACAGGGAAAGGGTTAATACAATCCCTCGCAACAGGTCATTTACAACACTCCTCTGCAAAGTCACCCAACCCCGCTTAATGAGATGGATGGCTGCTTGCCGTTGAGAACGGAAGGAATGCTATGTTCCTGGCCCTTTGAATAGCTGCCGTCACCTTCCGCTGATGGTGCGCACAGTTGCCGGATATTCTCCTGGGGATTATCTTTCCCCTCTCTGTTGTAAAGTATTTAAGGCTCTTGAAGTCTTTATAATCTATAACAAGGTTCTTGTCGGCACAATAACGACAAACCTTTCTCTTCTGGAAAACCCTTTTTTCTCTCTCCTGCCTGACGGCCATTTATATATCCTCCGAATTATATGTCGTTACGCCTCAGCCGCAACTTCTGCCGGGGCCTCAACTGGCGCCGCCTTTGCAACCGGCTTATCCTCCACCAGCACTGACTGGTATTTTATAACTCCCTCATTGATCCTGAGGTTCCTTTCAAGCTCTGCCACAAGGTCAGACTTACCTGAGAACCTGACATACACATAATGTCCCCTGTTCTTTTTCTTGACCTCATAAGCCAGCTTCCTGGTTCCCCAGTCCTCGGTCTTTTCAATCTGACCGCCCATCTTCTCTATGAGTCCTGTTGCCTTCTCGGTAATTCCCTTTACGTCGTCATCACTTAGCTCAGGACCTGCAATGAATATGGTCTCGTATCTACGCATCTCTTCCTCACCTCCTCTCGGGTTTAATAGCCCCGGAACCATGTCCGGGGCAAGGAGTTATCTGTTAATTTAATATTGAAACGAAAATTTATACACCAGGAATCCAGAAATAGCAAGCTTTTTTTCATTACACAGGCAACATGGGGAGATCAGAACTTCCAGTCCTTCATCTCAGTGAAAGAGGCATGGTTGGTAAGGTCAAGGTGTATCGGGGTAATAGATATATAGTCCTCTGAAACGGCCTGGAAATCGGAATCCTTTGTATGGACAAAGCCGAGGTCATCTCCTCCGATCCAGTAGTACTTCCTTCCCCTCGGGTCAACCTTTTCCACAACGGCATCCCCGTATATCCTTTTCCCCTGTTTTGTCAGCCTGTATCCCTTTATATCATCTCCGTCCAGATTAGGGACATTGACATTCAGGAGGGTATCCTTGTGCAGGCCGTTTTTTAAGATAAATTTTGCAAGTCTATTTGTAAAATCAGCGGCAGGCTTGAAATTGAAATCCTTTTTTGCATTAACCGATACAGCAATGGACGGCGCTCCAAGAAGCGTCCCCTCCATTGCGACAGAAACGGTGCCGGAGTAGGTGATATCGTCTCCCATATTGGGGCCCTTGTTGATCCCTGCAACCACCAGGTCAGGCCGCATCTTCAGTATCCCATTTATAGCGAGGTTCACGCAATCTGTGGGTGTGCCATCCACTGAGAACCAGTTCTTGGCTACCTCTTCAACCCTCAACGGGTGGTAAAGGGTAAGAGAATGGCTGGATGCGCTCCTTTCTCTGTCAGGGGCAACGACATAGACCTCGCCTAACGGCTTCATGGCTTTAGCAAGGGCCTTAATCCCTTCGGAGTGGATTCCGTCATCGTTCGAGATCAGTATCTTTTTCTTTACGCCTCTATTCATCGTCTTTTCCATAGTCTTTTAGATAAAGAAAAAGGCTTAAGGAATTCCCCTCAAGCCCTTGTAATTGTGGTGGGCTATGGTGGGCAATACCCACGGTTATTTTGTTTTAAAGTAGCAAACTAGATAGGCAAAGTCAATGATTTTCAAAATTTGCCGGCTTCATTGACATGGAGAGACCAATCTGATAGGTTTAGCAACACTGAAAGGGATTTATATGTCTGAAGATAAATCAAAGATTGCAAGGGCTGCAGGGGTTGTAGGAGGAGCGACATTGATGAGCCGGATACTCGGCTTCGTCAGAGACGCCTTTATTGCAAACCTGTTTGGCGCAGGGATGGCGGCTGACGCCTTTTTTGTGGCCTTCAGGATCCCGAACATGTTCAGAAGGCTTCTTGGCGAAGGCTCTCTCACCTCTTCCTTCATCCCGGTATTTACTGAATACCTTACCCGGAAATCCAGGGAAGAGGCACGCGATATGGCAAACGCATTCTTCTCCCTGGCCATGGTTGTTTTATCGCTTGTCACTGTTGCAGGGATCATCTTTGCCCCTCAAATCGTGACGCTTCTTGCCCATGGCTTTACCTCGATTCCAGAGAAGTTCACCCTGACAGTTATACTCACGAGGATGATGTTCCCTTATCTTTTCTTTGTTGGGCTTGTGGCATTGTGCATGGGGATACTGAATTCACTACGCCATTTCGCTGCGCCGGCCCTGTCGCCTGTACTGTTAAACATATCCATTATACTGTCTGTTCTTGCTCCGTTCTTTAAAGAGCCTGTCATGGCCCTGGCCATAGGTGTTCTTATAGGCGGAGTCAGCCAGCTTTCACTGCAGCTCCCATTTTTATGGAAGAACGGAATGCAGATAAAGCTCCAGTGGAAGCCAGGACATCCTGGAGTTGTTAGGGTTGGCTGGTTGATGGCCCCGTCCATCATAGGGCTTGCAGTGACCCAGATAAACGTCCTTGTGGATACTATTGTTGCCTCTTTCCTGAAAGAGGGGACAGTTTCCTACCTTTATTATGCAGACAGGCTGCTGGAGTTCCCTATGGGGATATTCGCCATAGCCATAGCCACTGCCGTACTTCCTGCGATGTCTGAGAAGGCTGCAAAAAACGATATGCCCGGGGTCAAGGAGACCTTTTCTTATGCCCTGAGGCTGACCCTTTTTCTGACTATCCCGGCCATGGTGGGGCTCATGGCTCTCGGCATACCCATTATATCAATCCTGTTCCAGAGAGGGGTATTCTCTTACAATTCAACCGTTGAAACATCCCTGGCCCTGTACGGATTTGCAATCGGCCTCCCTGCCTTTGCCGGGGTCAGGATAATAGTCCCTGTATTCTATTCCTTGCAGGATACAAAGACACCTGTAAAAGTGGCGTTTGTAGCCATGCTCACAAATGTAACCTGCGACCTGATTTTTATGTATCCATTGAAACAGTTCGGGCTGTCACTCGCTACCTCTCTATCTGCATGCGTAAATTTCGCCATATTGGCCTATATATTAAGGAAGAGAATAGGCAGGATAGGCGCGAGGAGGATATTGGCATCATCATCTAAGGTCATGGCTGCATCCATATCTATGGGGATTGCGGCATCTTCCATATCCATGACAAGGGATTGGGATGTTGCAGGAGAGATTCAAGGCAAGTTGTTGACGCTTACATCCGGCATATTCGCGGGGTTATTTATATTTACACTCTCCTCATACCTTCTCAAATCAGAAGAGCTGCTCTCCGTCATTTCACTGGTCAGGAAAAGATACAAAAAATAGGCCCTTACCTTACCCTAACCCATCTTAATCCTTAATCTTTATCCTGATAATCTGTATATTGCCTGCCTGGCGCCGAAGCCGAATTCCTCAATAGTTCCAACAGCATCCTGTAACAGACTGTAAACACTCAATAAAATGTGCTTAATTAATGGGCAATCCGGTTGAGGCAGTGATTTCTGTAACTCCCTTGGAGTTTTCCACAGGGTTTCCAACAGCTATTTCACAGGCCTTGTGGAAATGGTGCATACCATATTGAAAGATTAAGAGTTTTCAGATAGCTGTATACAAAAAGGTTATTTCTCTAAGGATTTCGCCACATTCCATAAGTCATCCATTTCCTCTAAAGAAATATCCTTGAAATCCTTACCTTTTTGGGCAAGGGCCTCTTCTATGTACCTGAACCTCTTTATAAAACGGCTTATGGTCTTTCTCAGCGCCTCCTCAGGGTTAACCTCCAGGAACCGACCTACATTAACCAGTGAAAAGAGAATGTCCCCAAGTTCACTCTCCATCTCTTCGGGGCTGTTCTTCTCCACTGCCTCTTCAAACTCCATGATCTCTTCCTTGACCTTTTCAAAAACCTGATCAATATGTCCCCAGTCAAAACCAACTCTGGCCGCCTTTTGAGCGATCTTATGGGCCCTTTGCAGCGACGGCATATAGGGAGGTATCCCTGCAAGTACCGAGTCCCTTACCTTGACCTTTTTCTCCTCCTCCTTGAGCTTGTGCCATTGGGCAAGGACATCCTCCGCGCTCTTTGCCTCTGCGTTGCCAAATACATGAGGATGACGAGATACCAGTTTGTTTATAAGCCCTTCCATCACATCGGATATGTCGAACTCACCCTTCTCCCTCGCAAGCTCGGAGTGGAAGACAACCTGTAAAAGGAGGTCGCCAAGCTCCTCCTTCAGCATCTCTGTTGAACCTTCATCTATGGCCTCAATCACCTCGTATGTCTCTTCTATCAGATAAGGCTTTAACGATTCATGGGTCTGCTCACCGTCCCACGGGCAACCGCCCGGCCCCCTGAGCCTTGTCATCAGATTAACGAGGTTGGCAAATCTATTTTCCGTATCCATTTTCGCTCCACAAGATGTTTACTGGGGCAAGGGAAGCCATAAAGCCGGCGCCCTGACCCATCAACAAAGTTTATCAAAGAAAATTTGGAAAGTCATTGAGGAAAAAAACATGCAAGCACAAGGCCCCTTTTTATTTTTGCTGCTTCTTATAAAAACTCAAGAACTCGCTTGGAGAAAAAACTTTCACGCCCTTACAAAGTTTTGGGGGAAAATGGATACTGTTGCCTGTAATTAGACAGGCAACCTTACCGGCGATAGCAACCTCCAAAAACGGCTCGTCATCAGTATCCGGCAAAGAGTGGGGCAGAGGTGAGGAAGCCGCGGTACAGCCGCGATGGACAATTTGATCGAGGAGGTCAGCGATCTTGTCTTCTTCAAACTTGAATTTTGGCCTGTTTAAAACCTCTTTATACTCCGATAAAATACGGGCATCGAAAGAAAGTCTCAACTCCCCGGACGAAACCATGCGGACGATCTCTCCGCAAGTCCCGAAAGGAGATAAAAGGCCGGCTACAATAACATTGGTGTCAAGGACAATGTTCATACTTGACGCTTTTTCCTGACACCCTTTATTTCAGCGTTGACTTCATCCATCGAAATCTTGTCGGTTCCCTGTTCAACAGACCTGCGCTGAATAGAGGCTACCGCTTCAACCGCGCGAGCCTGACGGAATGCCGACAGCGATTCTTCCAGGTTTGACTCGGTTATTGCCGCAAGAATGGCCACAGGCCGTCCGTTGCTTGTGATAACCATTTCTCTTGCCCCCGGCAACTCTTTCCATACTTGTGCAGATTTACCCCTGAGATCACGTACACTTACAAATTTCATATTATCCCCTCCATTTGCGTATACTATAATATACACAAATGTCACCCATATTCAAGTCCATGTTTGCAAAATAGTCATCCAGAAATTGGGAGAAGTGGGGTCAGACATTGTTAAATTGCTTTTCTGTATAGCGACTTCCGACCCCACATTTTTTGTCAATATATAAATGTCTGACCCCTTCGGTTTGATTTTTTAATGTCAAGCGATAATTATCTGAGATTGCTATAGAATAGGGTTTGTGATAGTTTTAATACATGGTAAAAAATCCTGCGCTATTAAAGGAATTTGAAGACAATTTATCAAGAACCGAAGGAAGGATTCCTTTTGATCTATCCATTAAAATCTTCACGTCCATGTGGAAAGAAGCGGAAAGGCTCGGCATAATACCGTTTAAGGAGCCATTGGAAGGGATTGAAGTGGATATTAAGATCGCAAAGGTACTCAACTCATGTTTGAAGAAATCCTTGCCAGGATAGGCGCTGCCCTCGATAAATACAATATTCCGTATATGATCATCGGTGGTCAGGCAGTGCTGTTGTACGGTGAACCCAGGCTTACCAGAGACATTGACATCACTCTTGGCGTTAGCCCAGATAA
>JACQYJ010000076.1 GCA_016208525.1 Deltaproteobacteria bacterium
TCTACCGATTCTGGAATGTAGACTTCACCGACATTTTGAAGAAGACCAAGGAGTCCCGCCTCTATCAAATGAAGAATGGGGCCTGTATCGCAAACAGTGAGCCTCATTTCTTGCCGGCTTTTACCTTTAAGGCCCACTCGATATCTTCCTTCATAAACTGCTCCATCAATTTTAGCCGGTTGTGGCGTATGAACTCCTGCAAGGCGGTACGCATCAGTTCAGCTTCGTCGGTAAACCATCCGCTCTTCACGTAATTATCTACCTCCATGCCAAGCTTATCCGGCAGAGGAACATTGATTGTTTTCATGCTTTTACCTCCATTTTACGGTATCTTACTTTCTTTACTAAGTTATGTCAATTTTCTCTATACGGTCTCAACATATCCCAAAAGAATTTTGAGAGACATCTGAGTGGCGCTTGTTCGTTTTACAACCCTTTCCACTCCCCTCCATGTTAATGATCTGACACTGCTCGCAAAGGCGCAGAGGGCGCGAAGACCTTTAACGCCCCCTGTCTCCCTCTTAAAATAAGTGGGGGTATAAATACAGGAATGTGGAGAATCTACTGTGGCAAGTTAAACCCTTGAAAAAAAAAAAAAAAAAGGATAACTTTGAATCTATGACTATGAGAAAACTTAAATCCGACATTCGAAAGCTTCTTGTGGAGCGTAACGCCATCCTCCTCGCTCACAACTACCAGAGGGACGAGATACAGGAGATAGCGGACCTGACAGGCGACTCCCTCGGTCTCAGCATAGAAGCCTCTAAAACAGAGGCAAAGGTGATAGTGTTCTGCGGCGTCCATTTCATGGCTGAGAGCGCATCCATACTCTCTCCCGACAAGACGGTGATATTCCCCAGGATGGATGCCGGATGCCCCATGGCGGACATGATAACCAGAGACGGCCTTGTAAAGATGAAGGAGGAGTATCCAGGACTCCCAGTTGTCACATACGTCAACTCAGCGGCTGACGTGAAGGCTGAGAGCGATATATGCTGCACCTCTGCCAATGCAGTAAGCGTTGTAAAATCCCTGAAGGATGCGAAGAGGGTCATTATGACCCCTGACAGGAACCTCTCCCATTTCATTGCCTGGGACGGCTTCTGCCCCACCCATGAGAGGCTTGTTCCAGAGGATATCTTAAAGCTCAAGGAAAGGCGTCCTGATGCCCTGTTTGTAGCACACCCCGAGTGCAGACCCGAAGTTGTTGACCTGGCGGATAAGGTCGCTTCCACCTCAGGGATTTACGTATTCTGCAAAGAATCAAAGGCAAGGGAGTTTATAATAGGCACTGAGATGGGCATCCTCTGGAGGCTAAAGAAGGATAACCCCGAAAAGAAGTTCTACCTCGCCTCAAAAAAGCTTATCTGCCCCAACATGAAGCTGACAACTCTTGAGGATGTCCTTGTGTCCCTGGAGAAGATGGAGAACGTGGTCAAGGTACCGGAAGATATAAGGATACCTGCAAAGGCAGCATTGGACAGGATGCTGGCGGTGCCGAGGGATTAACCTCATGATTAAGAATGAGAGACAGCTATCATCTGGCGGCGTCATCTATCGTACAGGCGAAAAAGATGTAGAGGTTGCCCTTATTTCTGTTAAAGGCGGCGCTGTCTGGCGCCTTCCGAAAGGGCTTGTGGAAGAGGGTGAAAATATTGCGCGAACGGCCCACAGGGAGGTCAAGGAAGAGACCGGGCTGGACGGGAAGATAATAGAGAAGATAGACCACATCGAATATTTTTACTCCCACAAGGAGGCCGATTTAACCCACAGGATATTCAAGATTGTCTATTTCTTCCTTATGGAGTATACCGGCGGCGACGTGAGTGAGCATGATAAAGAGGTTGATGACTGTCGCTGGTTTCCCATTGTTGAGGCGATAGAAAAGATTGAATACAAGGATGAACGTGAGATTCTTAAAAAGGCTAAAGAAATGATAGAATCAAAAGACTGATTTCTCGCAGAGGCCGAGAAACAGGGGATAGGCTAAATGATAAACATAAAGAGAGAAGACATTAACAACCTCGTGGAGGCTGCCAGGAGTTCGCCGAGAAAGAGGATGAACCTGAACATCCATCAGTCCCTGGATGCCACCGTACAGAGGTTCTTCAACGCCATGGAACCTGACACATACGTCCGACCCCACAGGCATGTGCAGGATGGGAGGTTCGAGCTGTTCCTCTGCATAAGGGGGAAAGGGGCTGCGATAACATTTGATGACAGCGGGAAGGTCTTAGATTCTGTTATTATATCGCCTGATGGAGTTTCCATAGGTATTGAGATACCTCCCCGTGCCTGGCATACCATTCTTTGTTTATCCCCAGGTACGGTCTTTTTTGAACTAAAGGAAGGGCCGTATATGGAGATCGACGATAAGGACTTTGCCGCATGGGCTCCGGACCCTTCAAATCCCGGAAGCTATGACTATCTTAGAAGACTCAAGGAAGGTATTGGGTGCTGATGCCTGCCTTTGAATCTAAAAAAGCGGTAGTGCTCTTAAGCGGCGGGCTTGACTCTACTACAGCCCTTGCCATAGCAAGGTCGGAAGGGTTTGAGCCGTACACCATCTCGTTCAGGTACGGCCAGAGGCACGATATTGAACTTGAGGCTGCAAAGAAAATTTCGCAGAGATTTGCGGCGAAAGGCCACACAGTCATTGACATAAACCTGAGACAACTCGGCGGCTCCGCCCTGACTTCAGATATCGATGTTCCAAAAGGACGGGATGCGGAAGAGATGGCAGGAAACATTCCAGTTACCTATGTTCCGGCCAGGAACACCATCTTTCTCTCCATAGCCCTCGGGTGGGCCGAGGTACTGGGGGCATCGGACATCTATATAGGCGTCAATGCCCTCGATTACAGCGGATATCCGGATTGCAGGCCGGAGTTCATAGAAGCCTTTGAGAAAATGGCTAACCTTGGAACAAAGGCAGGGGTAGAGGGAAAAGGTTTCAGGATACACACACCCCTGATCAGGATGACAAAGGGGGAGATAATAAAAAAGGGTGTGGAGCTTGGCGTTGACTACTCTCAGACCCATTCGTGCTACGACCCCACCCCGGAGGGCCTGGCCTGCGGAGAGTGCGACTCCTGCCTCCTGCGGGAGAAGGGTTTTGCCGAGGCAGGAATAAAAGACCCTCTGATGTATAAAAAATGAAACCTTTGATAGGCATAACCGGAGACATTGACGAGCGGGACGGGAAGAGGTACCTGTACATAGATACTCGTTACGGAAGGTTGTACCCCTCCTGCTTCATCCAACTGAGTCGGTCAAAGAGGTAATCTCAAAGATTGACGGGCTTCTCCTCTCAGGCGGTGAGGACATACACCCCAGATATTACAGCGAGGAGCCGAAATACCCTATGGAGTTCTCTCCCGACATCAGGACGGAGTTCGAGATATCTCTTGTCAAAGAGGCTATGGCTAAAGGTCTTCCCATACTCGGTATCTGCCACGGCATGCAGCTTATAAACGTGGCCCTTGGCGGAACGCTATATCAGGACCTGAAACGTCAGAATTTTGTTGCGAAGGAACATCAGTTAGGGGACGGCAGACACAAGGTATTCATAACCAGAGGCGCCCAGTTCTTCAAGATAATGGATAGAACCGCGATAAATGTTACAAGCGCCCACCATCAGGCAGTTAAAAATATAGCGAAGAGTCTGAGGGTCTGCGTAAGAACCAGTGACAGCGTCATAGAGGCCTTTGAAATGCCGGAATATCCCTTTTTGATAGGTGTCCAGTGGCACCCGGAAAAGGAACCCGATGAGGACTCAAAAAGGCTATTCCGGGGCTTTATAGAGCAAAGCCTTGGAATCCGCACCCCTTGACATCATTTTTTTATGCCAGGTTGCTTTCAACCATCTACTATTGAGCGTGATGAAAGCTTACCTGGTATAAATTCCCTCCCAAGCCGCCCTGCCCTTTCGACAGCCAATTGATCCAGTTTTTTCTGCGTTATGCGCCGCCCTGTGCAGGGGCGGAACCCTGCCTGGCGACAAAACCCATAGTCTGTAAACCAGTGGCGGACGGCGAACCGGCGATTTGTGCAAGATAAGTTTCGCCGAGGTTCTTGATATGATCACTGACATTATCAAAGTAGTTGAAATGCGCCTGTTCTTCATCAATGATTGCCTCAAAAAGCTTCACGCTGGTGCTGTCGCCGTTTTCTCTGCAAACTAACAGGAACTGGTTATAGGCATCGATCGTATCGTCCTCAAGTTTTGCATCAAATGAAAAGATTGACTGGACCTTCTGGCCTTTTTCCGCCTTTTCTCTGGCCTCTGCAGTCGGCTCTCCACCCAACTCCTTGATTCTATCCGCAAACATCTCTGCATGGCGCATCTCATCTATCGCTATGAGCTTCATTTTCGCAGCCATATCTCCGTAATCCAAGTTATCCAGATTGTAGTGCTGATTCATGTACTGGGCAATGGCATACAACTCCATGCCGCGCGCCTTGTTCAAGACCTCTGTTACCTTTCCTTTCCTTTGTTCTTTGGTATTTTGAGCCATGATACACCTCCTTGTTTATTTAAAGTTCGTCTGACTATATAGGGACTTGGAAAACACTGATATACAGCAGAGACGCTGAGAAAGAAAAATCTATTGAATTTAAAACGCTTTCTCTGCTTCTCTCTGCGCCCTCTGTGGTTTGCAGTTTAGGTCTAAAGTATTTTTAACATCTTCAAAAACCGAAATATAAAGACGTTATAAACGGTATTTTAGTATTTACCATGTCCCTTAGCTGAGATGCGCGCAAAAACTACTGCATTGAGGTCAGCTCACCATCTTTAGCATTAAAACCTCAACTGCAATTGAGCGAGGAATGAATTATTAGGGTAACTACTTTGCTTTTCATCCTTTAATGTGTAGTTGGTCATAAACTTGGCATCATGCCCATGCAGATAAAAATTAAGCCCTACGGTCGTCCAGACGATGTTGTCCCTGTCAACTACATCCTTGTCTGCATCGTATTCTTCGTACTTTATCACCCCCTCCACGTGATCAGGTATAAAGAAGCGCCCCAACTGGACATAAAACCCGTCCGAGGTTGTTACCACATTGCGGGTTATTATCCCGTCAGCCTCTTGTCTCAGGTATTCCCCCTGAAGCGTGCATCCTAATCGAGGGGGCTTTAACTGGAGATCTACCCCATAGGCATTTCGATCTACAGGCCACCTCGTTTGTGTTGGATCGTCATGGCCGTCCTTTGAAGTGAGGGCATTTACTCCAACACTGACCCATTCCGCCAGTTTCACAACAAATCTCCCTGCCATCAAGAAAAGGTCGTTGTCATTATATTTATTTTGCGCAGAATCAGCGTAGGAACCTACTTTGTAAGCATGGAGGTCATCTGCCCTGCGTCCATTAAAAAGACCGATATTGTAAGAAAGGATTTCATGAACAAGGTCGCCGCTGAACATTATTCCCATGTCCCTGTCCGGAGCAATCTGATTCACTACTTCAGAACGTTCGATTGATAATATCTCATGATCAACTGTTATCATCTCGAGAGAAAAAGGTACCTTGAACTGGCCGATTCGTGCAGCAAGATATGGCAAACGGTCGTATTTTATATATGCGTCATCAAGTTTCGGAACCTTTGTAAGATTGACTGCTAATCTATAAGTTATATTTTCATAAGGGGATCCCGAGACATTAATCTTTGCTCTCCTTATCTGGAAACCGTTTTCATAGCGTAAGCTGGCGCTGTCGTATCCAAACTCATGGTTCTCGTCCATGATCATTCCCTGGACCTGGATATATCCGCTTACAGTCAGTGGATTTTTCTTTGCCTGGGCCTCCACCTCTTCTCTGGTTATTACCCCTTTTTCAATTAAAAGGTCGTTCAACCCTTGAATTCCCATCTGTGAACCGGCATAAGCTGTTGAGCTTGCAGGCATCAAGAGTGTTGCCAGGAAGATATTACCGAAAAACCTATTCATCTTTAATCTCCGTAAATGGATATAGATAACGTAAGATATTGAATATCTAACTGCGTACAATATTAGGTGAAGCGCTTCTTTCTGTCAAGTTGCGGGTTAAGGTGGTCTATTCTTTACATATAACCCTAAGCCGTTAAGGCCGCTACGCCTCATACCGCAATTGAAAGTCCCTCTTGCCGGCTCATGGCGCTGTTGCGCCCGAAATCTGATAAAATGGCTCAGACCTCCAACGAATTGCGCCGGCTTGCGCTGGAGGTCGGCCAATCCATCTTGACGCTTCTAACGAACCTTGTCTCGATTGCGACTTTGACGTTATCCTGGAATCCTGTTTGGGTGTGCGACAAATTTGTGGGTAAAGTTTAGGCAGCCGCCCTTTGTTCCCAGAAATCCTCCCATCTGTTGCTTCAATCGCAGCAGCGCAAAGCAATAACGCTATTGGCTCCCTTCACAGTCCAGTGCATCCCGGACTGTTTCAGTCTTTGACCTATAACCGAGCGGCAACCAGCCTCCAGCACCCCGGAGCCTACAAAAAGGCCCTGCCTTCTGAATTCGTCATACCTCATCCTGTTTTTGTTCTTGTCAAAATATGCAGCCTCTTTTGCACATACTTCTTCCGCTTTTTCTGAAGTAGTTGAAAGCTCCAATATTGATTCATTCGTAAAAAGTCTTTTCTGTGGTTCGACAAGCTCACCACGAACGGAATAAAGTCAATGATTTCAACCAGACCACCGTTCGCCCTGAGCTTGTCGAAGGGTGATTTGGGACTTTTTACGAGTGCATCAATATTGCCACAATCACTTCCTCTACCTTCCCGCTGTCCAGTTCTTCTTTACGAGTCCTGCACCATTGATTTATCTTTGCCGCATCACCGCCAAAAGCCATCCTCGCCACATTCCAGTAATGTTCTCTGGCATGGTAAAGGTCCACAATCTGTATCGCACCATGAAACTGTTCCTCTGCAATATTCCATATCCACGGAGCGCCGTCTCCTATTACACAAACCTTTCCTGCCCTGTCCATTCCACGTCTCTTCGCCTCCGCATAAATCCTGTCTGAAAACTCGTCCGCCGTTTCTTTCTTTTCCACAGGGACACCGGTGCCGTCCATACAAACATACATCATGGGGACAGGAACTGCCTTGATTGAAATAACAGACTCCGACAATGCCAGAGCAGCCTCTTCACTGAAAAACCGTTCCGCTTCTTCGCCAATGGTATGAGATACCCTTTCTACTTCCTTTGCAGTCACAGATATCCCCGTCATTTCTCTTATGTCTTCATGGCCCAGAACAAAAGGGCGATAAGCTCCGGCCCTTGCCATAATCCTTCTCAGACCTGGACTCAGTGATACCCCTTCTATATCAAGGGCCTTATCCTTTGGGCTCATCCCGGTTCTCCCTTTGCTGTCATAGTAATAAGCCCGTTTTACCCATACTTCGCCCAAGACGGTAACTACTTTCTTATTCCTGTATTCCACAAATTCAAATACACCGCCATTGTCACCGGGAATTGTCCTGCCTTTATAATCGCCGCCGTCTGAATTAAGCAGTTTCTCAAGCATCACAGCTCCGACACTGTGCATGGAGTCACGGATTTGTATTTCAAGAGATTCCAGGTCAATGCAACCTTCCTTCCCCTTGCCTCTGGAAAATCTTGTTACTATCAGATCTACTTCTTTTTGTATTTCTTCTCGAACTGCCTCTCCAATTTTTTTTTAAGCTCTTCCAGTTCTTTCATGTCCGAAATATCAGGGACAGGGCGCAGTTCACATATCTGCTCATTTATCTCAACCACCTCCCTGCAAAGCTTTATAAACTCCTGGTGATTGGCAATCTCTTTCATATATTTTTCAAGCTCCGGTCCTATTTTAAGGTTTTTTGCATAGCTCTTCCTTTTTATCGTAGTATTCCAAAGGTATTGAGGACCGTGTCCGGGATGCCCTTTCTGCGCGCAGACACAGTTCTTCTTGCCACATTTACGGTAATTTAAAGATATCATCCCCCTCCTCATGTCTCCCAACCCGGATATCCTGCGATACAGCGCTTCCCTTTTCCGCTCCAACGATTCAAGTCCTTTTTCCATGAGCCCTCCCTATAAGCTGAATGTTGATCAAGCATTCAGCTTATAGAGCAAAAAAAAGAGTTCGTTAAGCTCTACCTATTTTTTTGTCGCAGACCCTAACTACGTACTTTACTATTGGAAATATTAGCTTTATATTATATTATCTAAATCCTGCAATCGAACTACAGAGTACACTGAGGAAACCCTTTAATGCCACTGGCAAACCCTTGTTTTAAATCTTTTCTCTGTGCACTCAAAAGGTGACTTTTTAAAAGCTCAATAATTTTTAAATCTAAAGCATGAGAACACGGAGAAGAAAAGGGTTTTAAAAGGTTTTTATACTCAAAATTTATCTCTGTGGCCTCTGTGGTTTGCAGTTTTTAGGTATCAGCTGCCACTCTGCGACTGGAGGAGAAGTGAAAAATATAAATGTACCGCTTAGAGATGCAGATATTGCCGAGCTTAAGGCCGGAGAGCAGGTATTGCTCTCAGGTATTATCTATACTGCCCGTGATGCCGCCCACAGGAGGATGATAGAATCTCTTGAAAAGGGAGAAGGACTGCCAATAGATATAAACGGGCAGGTCATCTACTATGTAGGCCCAACCCCGGCAAAACCTGGAAAGGTGATCGGCTCTGCCGGGCCAACAACAAGTTCAAGGATGGATATTTATACCCCTAAGCTCCTTGATGCAGGGCTTAAGGGAATGATAGGAAAGGGGAAGCGGTCAACGGAGGTTGTTGAATCAATAAAGAAATATAAGGCAGTATACTTCGCCGCTGCCGGAGGCGCAGGGGCATTACTTTCCAAAAGGATCAAGAAAGCAGAGGTTGTAGCATACAACGATTTAGGGCCGGAGGCCATTTACAGACTTGAGATTGAAGAATTTCCAGTTATCGTGGTAAACGACATCTATGGGAAAGACCTGTATGAAGAGGCGCAAAGAAAGGTAAAAGGTTAAAGGTAAAAGGTTAAAGGTAAAAGGTTAAAGGTTAAAGGTTAAAGGTTAAAGGTTAAAGGTTAAAGGTTAAAGGTTAAAGGTTAAAGATTAGAAGCCTTTAGCCTTTAGCCTTTAGCCTTTAGCCTTTTTCTTACTCCTTCATTTTCTTCTTAGCTGCTTCTGCCTGTTCGGACTTGGGATACCCCTCTACAAGTTTCTTGAAGATGGCATTGGCGCTCTTCTTGTCCCCTAATGATGAAAAGGCCATCCCCTGCTTGAGTAAGGCAGCTGAGGCCTTGCCTCCATCCGGGTATTTTTTTACAACATCGTCATAAGCGACAATTGCCTTTTCGTAACTTTTCTCGTTGTAATACGACTCCCCGATCCAGTAAAGGGCATTATCTGCATATTTTGAGCCTGGATGGATCTCCAGGTACTTCTGGAACTTCTCTCTCGCCGATTTATATTCTCCCTTCTGAAAGGTCTCATATGCATCCTTATAAGCTTCCTCAAAATTAGCGGCCTCCGAAGCTTTTCCTGTTCCCTGCTCCTTACCCTGGCGGAGAAGAACCGTAACCTGCTCAACCGATGCCATCCTCTTCTGAAGCTCTTCCAGTGTCTGGGCAATCTCCTTCATCTTAATCTCAAATTCATCCCTGGAGCTCTTTCCTTCCTGGATACTCTTCTGTGTTGCATACCGTGTCTCCTCAAACCGGCCAGTCAACACCTGAAAATCAGACCTGATGGCAGTGATATCTGCTACAATATCTGCCTGTTTCTTTCTGATCTCCTTCTCCGTGTCCGAAAGGGCCTTTTCCAGAGCAACAATCTTTGTCGAAAACTGGACCCCCGTGCTCTTCTCTATTTCCTGAATCTTTGACTTTAGTGAATCTAACTGCAATCCAAGGGAGTCCTTTTCCTTTTTAACATCCTCAGAATCCCTCTTGATATCAGCAATATCCTGCTGGAGCCTGGCCCATTCGTCGTTCTTCACCATGACACAGCCGCTTAATGACAATGCCGAGATAACAAGTAGTGCAAAGTTTATTTTCTTCATCCCTTCCCTCCCATTAAAGATAGGATTAGAGGATTAAGCTTACTCCTCACTCCTCACTCCT
>JACQYJ010000181.1 GCA_016208525.1 Deltaproteobacteria bacterium
CATGTCGCCAAGGAAATTATCAGGAGAATAGACCTCTGCAAAAAGATTGCAAATCTCGACTGCCTCATCAACCATACGCCCATGATCGAAGAGGGCGAAGGGGAGTTCTACGATCCAACCCAGGACATCGGAATCCATATCCAGGGCAATGTCCTCGAACAATTTACTGTCGTGAATGCCGTCGGGTTTCGGGAGGACGTCATAAAAACGTTTCGCAAGGTCAAACTGCTCTCTTAGGGATTCCTTGTAGTTATCTCCCGTGAGACCTTTGTAAAGCTCAAAGCTTATCGTCGAGCTCTTCGATGAATTTATCGAGGTCTGTTTTGTCCATCTATTTCACCCCCAAATCTCTGTTGAGCGCTTCAGCAACGAACCTGACATGTGAAGTCTGCGCCAGCTTGCGTATCCGGTCGCGCGTCTCCTGAGCGCTTCCGGCATTTGCGGCGGCTTCCATCGTATGCCGGTAGGCAGCCCAAATATCCACAGCAGTAATTTCGTAACCATACCCCTCACACAGCCATCTGAGCGCCGCCATCCCCGCCTCCACTGCAAACGCAGGATGCTCAGATGCGGCTTCTTTGGAAGCCCGTGTTAATGTCCTCGGGTCACAGGGTGTCTTGTTTGCCAGCGTTATCGCCTCGTCGTACAGGCCTGCAGATTTCGCTGAGGCAAACCACTTGCCTTCTTCTCCGGGTGTGCTTTCAACCAGATCGCTAAGTATCTCAGATGAGGTCTTCCGGGGATATTTTTTCGCAATGGCCCGAAAGGTAGACAGATGCGAAGTTCCGCGATTGGCGGCGATTGCATAGCGGGTGTATGCTTCATCGCTCATGCCGCTTGCAAGGAGAATCTCTTCGCATGTCTCGGCAATTGCGCCCAGGGGATCGTTAATGCCGGGATTGCTCTCTGCGTAGCGGATAGCCTCCGCATTTCTGCCTATTGCGCTCAGTGCCCTTACTCCCCATTTTCTGTAATGCCAGTACTTGTATGGCGAGAGTTCGAGCAGGGCAAGGACTTCCTCATTCCGTCCAGCCCTGATAAGAACGCTCAAGCATGCAATTGTGCCATTGAAATGAACGTAATGCCCCGAAGAAGTATTCCTCCATATCATCTTTACCCTTTCTATAAATGAATCTGCCCATCGTGACGCTCGTTCAGGGGTTGCGCAGAGTTTTCCCCAGTTTTCTGGCAATAGCTCGATATAAGGGATATCGTCTTCCTCTACCGCTTGCCAGAGGCGATCCAGCCATTTGTCCCGGGTGGAATCGTCTGCAGGAGCACTTGATATAATCGAAGCAAGGACATCGATGGCATTATTCACCGCCGTGCCAATCGCACCCGAGGAGCTATCGACGCGCGCCAATGCAGGAGATACCTTTTCCAGAAAGAGCACGGCGCCATCGGCAGCCAGGACAGGATCCTTACGCGCCGTTTTCTTTATCTCGGCCACAGCCTCTTTTATACGGGCCACTGCCGGCTGTGAACGCCATCCAAAAGCATTACGCCGGAAGCGTGACGCAAAACCCCATTTGTGAGCAGTAGGTGAAGTCATTTTTTTTACATTCAATTTTAACCAAAGAAGGTCACCGATGTCATTTTATTCAGCAAACAAACGTATCATAAAAAAAAGGACTCATGTGGCGCAACCATTTACTGAGTCTGCACAATAATTAAAGGGCGCATGGAATTTCCTGTACGTCCTTTTTTGTTTGGAGAGTTTAGGGAAAACAGATATGCTTGCTTTTGCACTTGAATCGGCCTGCTGACCCATTTTACACCAAGGCAGGAAATCGAAGATATTTTTAAGACTAAATTGCCAGCGGTGGACACGCAGAAGGTTTTCAAAAACACTTACGATTTCCGTCCGTTTATAGAACTTCACCCTGAGAAAAGCGAAAAGGCCCTGGAAAACAAGATACTGGAAAGCTTTGAGATGTTTCTGCGCGAGTTAGGTGAAGATTTCAGCATCTTAGGACGGCAGGTTCCGCTTAAAATAGACGGTGAGACGCACTATATTGACATCGTTTTATATCATCGCGGCATTCCCTGCATGGTGCCTGTTGACCTCAAAATCGGTAAGTTGGATAGCCGTGACATTGGCCAGATGAATAAATATGTCGGCTATTATCGGCGCAATAAACATTATACGCATGAAAAGGAAACGATCGGGCTTATTATTTGCCGTGAGGCTGGACGAGAAGAAATTACCTACGCACTGGACGGATTGGAAGAAAAGATATTTGTTGCCAAGTATAAGGTAAAACTGCCAAGCAACGAGAGAATAAAGAGAGCGCTAAAAAAATTATGAAATATTGCACACGCTGTGTGCAATATTTATTTGCGAATCCCTCCGGGCTTCTATACAACCAACATGATTAAAAAATACAAATCCGTTGCAGTCTATGCCAGGGTATCAACCGACAGGCAGAAAGTTGATATGCAGCTGCAAGAACTCAACGACTTTATTAAACGCTCCGGATGGAAGCTTTATAAGCAATATCACTACTGTCCAGCATTGCTATAGTGTACCATATTGTGGTACACTATATTTGTATGAGAATATCACTCGAAGCAATTAAAGATAAATGTCGTCAGCAGAAGATTACGCTCTCAGAACTGCTTAAGCAGGCAGAGGTAAGCCGCAATGCGTTTTATACATTAGCGCGTGAGGATTCTGTCTTGCCTAAATCTGTCAGAGCTATCGCGAAAAGACTGAATATATCTCCTTCAGAATTTCTTACCGAAGACAATAAAGAGATGGAAAAGATGAAGCTTTTACTGAAAAAAGTTGACGATATTGCCGGGAGATACAAAAATATTGATCGGGACAATATAAGGCATACGTTATTATTAATGCGCGAACCGCCACTTGAACGTTTAAGGAGGGCCTTGACCCGTGGTCAAAAACCTTATATTCACCAAAAATGAAATTCGCTTTCTGCGAGAATTAGTCCGCCATAAGGTTGATTTCATGATTATCGGCCTGTCAGCGGCCGCTTTACAAGGTGCGCCGGTTGTTACTCAGGATATTGATCTTTGGTTTGCAGATTTAGCCAATCCTCAGTTAGCTAAAGCCTTAAAAAAAGTAAAATCCATTTATGTCCCTCCTATGGGAAACAACCCTCCTGTGTTCGCCGGAGACGACGTTAAACTTTTTGATATTGTAACTCACGTACATGGTTTAGGCGAATATGCCGGGATCAAAAAACAGGCAATAAAAATATCTCTGGATAATTTTAAAGTGCAGGTACTGCCGCTTGAGTTGATTATTAAAAGCAAACAGGCGGCTGGCCGTGCAAAAGATAAACTCGTGCTGCCTGTGCTAAAAGATGTGTTGAAGACAATTAAATCAGAAAAGCAATAAATCTGAATCTCGCCAGATACCTTACATGCCGTCTATGCCAGGGTATCGACCGACAAGCAAAAGTTGATATGCAACTGCAGGATCTCAGCGTTTTTATAAAACGCTCCAGATGGAAGCTTTATAAACGATAGATAGATCACGGATGCACCGGCGCAAATACAAAACGTCCGGACTTTTCTAAAATAATGATTTATGCCAGACCAACGGCAGTTCGATATTCTGATTGCCTGGAAGCTCGACCGGCTGAGCAATTCATTAAACTATTTAGATATTAAGCCGATTAATTATATATATTGTTATTAGAATCTTTAACTTATTCACTTTGTTATATAATTTCAAGGCGATTTGGTATATAATTTAGGTGGATAGGAGCGATGAAAATGAAAAATACCCTTTTAGAAAATGCCCGCAAGGCAGCCAGGGAACTTAAAGACGAGCGCGTAATATACGGAGCGAGCCCTTTTACCGAACACGATACATATCTCTATAAAGAAGGGAACCACTTCAGGCTGTTTGACAAGCTCGGCTCACGCCTCATGAGCATTAATGGCGTTGAAGGCGCTTATTTTGCGGTCTGGGCGCCTAATGCAGACAAGGTCTCGGTCATCGGCGATTTCAATGGATGGGACCGGAACTCGCATTATCTCGGCTCGCGATGGGACAGTTCAGGCGTTTGGGAGGGGTTTATCCCGGGGATTAAAAAGGGAGAAGTTTATAAATATCACATCGTCTCAAAGCATAATGACTACAGCGTTGATAAGGGAGACCCGTACGCCTTATATTCGGAAGTGCCTCCAAGGACTGCGTCTGTGGTATGGGATCTGGATTATAAGTGGAATGACTCCGACTGGATGGCAAACAGGCATAAAGCCAATGCCTTGAACGCGCCGTATTCAATTTATGAAGTCCACTTCGGTTCATGGAGACGCGTGCCTGAGGAAGGCAACAGGCCCCTTAGTTACAGGGAGATGGCCCACTATCTGGCAGATTATGTTAAAGACATGGGATTCACGCACGTCGAGCTGCTGCCCATCATGGAGCATCCTTTCGGCGGCTCATGGGGATATCAGACCGTAGGGTATTTCGCGCCCACAAGCAGATACGGCACACCTGAAGATTTCATATACCTGATTGACCACCTGCATCAAAACGGCATAGGCGTCATACTCGACTGGGTGCCTTCTCATTTCCCGGCTGATGAGCACGGGCTTTCTTATTTTGACGGCACTTACCTCTATGAACATTCAGACCCTAAAAAGGGCTATCACCCTGAATGGAACAGCTCCATTTTCAATTATGGCAGGAACGAGGTTAGGTCCTTCCTTATCAGCAGCGCGCTTTTTTTTCTTTTTTAATATCATATTGACGGGCTGAGAGTGGACGCAGTAGCATCAATGCTTTATCTTGATTATGCGAGAAAAGAAGGCGAATGGATACCAAATATATACGGCGGAAGAGAAAACCTTGACGCCATATCCTTCCTGAAAAGATTGAACGAAGTGGTTTACGGCGCCCATCCCGATGTTCAAACCATGGCTGAGGAATCAACCGCATGGCCTATGGTCTCAAGACCCACACATGTCGGCGGCCTGGGTTTTGGCATGAAATGGAAAATGGGATGGATGCACGATACTCTGGACTATATGTCGACAGACCCGGTATTTAAAAAATATCACCATGACCAGCTGACCTTCAGCATATGGTACGCATTCACTGAAAATTATATTCTGCCTCTTTCTCATGACGAGGTCGTTCATGGAAAAGGCGCGCTCATAGGCAAGATGCCAGGCGATGAGTGGCAGCGCTCTGCAAATCTCAGGGCCATGTTCGGCTATATGTACGGCTCGCCGGGCAAAAAACTGCTTTTCATGGGAGACGAGTTTGCCCAGTGGAAAGAGTGGGCTCACGATGAAAGCCTGGAATGGCACGGACTTGAATATATTTCTCACTACGGGGTGCAGAAATGGGTGAGGGACCTGAACCATCTCTATAGAAATGAACGCGCTTTGCATGAGCTGGATTTTTCAAATGACGGTTTTGAATGGATAGACTTTCATGACTGGGAGGAAAGCGCAATAAGCTTCATCAGAAAAGGCAGAAGCACAGACGAAGTAATTCTCGTTTTATGCAACTTTACTCCTGTCCCGAGATACGGCTACAAAGTAGGAGTTCCCCGGGGCGGTTACTGGCGCGAGCTTCTCAACAGCGATTCAGATATATACGGCGGAAGCGGCTGCGGGAATGCCGGAGGCGTTGAGGCATCCGACGAACCGGCGCAGGGAAGGCCCTGCTCTATCTCTGTCACACTGCCGCCTCTGAGTGTCCTGTTTTTCAAAAGCTCATAAACTATGACCAGGTATATTTGCATTCATGGGCACTTCTACCAGCCGCCGAGAGAAAACCCCTGTCTCGAAGAAATTGAACTCCAGGAGTCGGCCTATACCTACCACGACTGGAACGAGAGAATAACCTCAGAATGTTATGCACCTAACGCGGCCTCCCGCATCCTCGATGAGGAAAACAGGATTACCGACATAATAAACAACTACGCAAAAATCAGCTTCGACTTCGGCCCCACGCTGCTGTCATGGATGGAAAGACAAAGGCCGAATGTGTATCAGGCAATCCTCGAGGCAGACAGGCTGAGTATGGAGGAAGGCATGTGGCTTCCTGAAGCTGCTGTTGACATAGAAACCCTTGAGGTGCTGGTAAATCTCGGAATAAAATTTACGGTCATCGCCCAGAGACAGGCGAAAAGGACAAGCAAAACAGGGGAGCCCTCAAAATGGCAGGACGTCAGTGGAGAAAAGATCGACCCCACTATGGCGTATCGCTGCATGCTTCCGTCCGGCAGGAACATAAACATTTTTTTCAGCGACGGCCCGATATCCAAGGAAATTTCTTTCGGGGGCCTGCTGGACAATGGTGAATCTTTTTATAAAAAGCTGGTCTCCGCATTCAATGACCGCAGGAACTGGGACCAGCTTGTGAATATTATTACTGACGGAGAGACCTTCGGTCATCATCACCGGTTTGGCGACATGGGGCTCGCATATTGTTTACATCTCATCGAGACCAATAAATTCGCAAAACTCACTAATTATGCCGAGTATCTCGAAGACCATCCGCCGACACAGGTAGTTGAAGTATATGAAAACTCTTCATGGAGCTGCATACACGGAATAGAGAGATGGAAAGACGACTGCGGATGCAACTCCGGGGGTCACCCGACATGGACACAGGCATGGAGAAAACCCTTAAGAAACGCCCTTGACATGCTGAGGGACAAACTCAGCTATCTTTACAGCAATGAATCATCACGTTATTTTAAAGACCCGTGGAACGCGAGAAACGGCTATATAAATATTATCCTGGACAGGTCCGGCAAGAACGTAGAGGCATTTCTGGAGGAACATG
>JACQYJ010000182.1 GCA_016208525.1 Deltaproteobacteria bacterium
AATACGGACAAAACCTTATCAAATAAACATTTAAACATTATGAGCAGTTCACCCAAAAGGTGATTCTAATGCTTGTCGAAAAATCTTTTAATTACTTGCTCTTAGTCCGTGAAAGTCAGTGGCAAATGCTTTTTTTAGGTTTAAAACCCTTTACTTCGCTGTGTTCTCACGCTTTAGATTTAAAAATTATAGGGCTTTTAAAAGTCAGCGTTTGAGTGCACAGAGAAAAGATTTAAAACAAGGTCTTTTCTGTCGGCATTAAAGGGTTTCCTCCGTGTGCTCTGTGGTTCGATTGCAGGATTTAGGTCATACAAAACTGGTTCACGAAGGTTCGTATGTTGCGGGAGTGGAAGTGGAATACATCTATACGGATGAAGAGTGGTCTCCGTACCTGTCATTAGCGGATGCATACAAGCTTGACGATGTGCGGGATGCTTTACAACATGACGACATCCGTATGGCGTCCCAGCTTAGCCGGGTATTTATGCTGACGCCGGTTGCGGCATGAAATGCGTAAAATAATTCCCGATTAAACGCTTCTGGAATGACATTTTTGGAGTTTTGCAGGAGCCTCTGAGGCTCAATCACTCATTCTCCGATTATCTTTATAAGAACCCTTTTCTTGCGTTTCCCGTCAAATTCTCCGTAAAATATCTGCTCCCAGGGGCCAACGTCTAATTTACCATCAGTCACGGCCACTACAACCTCCCTTCCCATGACAGTCCTCTTCGGGTGGGCATCCCCATTGTCCTCTCCGGTGTTGTTGTGACTGTAAAGAGAAGGGTTGTGCGGTGCAAGCTCCTCAAGCCACCTGCGAAAGTCCTGATGAAGGCCGTATTCATCGTCATTTATAAATGCGCTGGCCGTGATGTGCATGGCATTTACCAGGCAGAGTCCTTCTCTTACCCCGCTTTCTTTAAGGGCCTCTGTGACCTGTGATGTGATGTTGGCGAACCCTACCCGATCGGGGATATTGAAGAAAAGCTCTTTGCAGTATGCTTTCAACTTAAACCCTCTAAACAATCCACAGATTACACAGATTGCACAGATTTACTTTTTCCAAGATTTGATGCACTCGTAAAAAGTCCCAAATCACCCTTCGACAAGCTCAGTGCGAACGGTGGTCTGGTTGAAATCATTGACTTTATTCCGTTCGTGGTGAGCTTGTCGAACCACAGAAAAGACTTTTTACGAATGAATCAAGATTTAATCTGCGAAATCTGCGGATCATAAAAGCTCTTTCACCATTGCCGCCAGGAGCGGAAGCATTATCTCATGGTGTCCGGTGAGGCTGTAACCTCTTCCCCCTGTCATTGTGGGCCTCTTGCAGACATTTGTCAGGGGCCTGTACCCCTGGATAAAGTCCATGTTCACCGTTGTGAAGTTGTTTACCTCGTGTCCAAGGTTCCTGACAAGGGTAAGGGCCTTTAAGAATACCTCAGGGAGGATCACCGCTGAGCCGATATTCAGGTAAACGCCTCTCTCCAGCTTTGAGATGACTGATGAGAATATCCTGAAGTCTGTATGGCTCCCCTCTCCAATGGCTGCGCCGCTGCATTGCGGATGCATGTGAATAATGTCTGTTCCAACCGCCACATGAACGGTTACCGGGATGTCGAGTCTTGCCCCTGCCACAAGGATACTCTTGTCGTTATAAGGAAATTTCTCTTTGAGGAGCCTCTCTCCAACGGAGCGGCCTATCCCTTGCCCTTTTTTTACGCCTTCACTTATGGCCTCGTTCAATACTCTTCCGGTCTCCTCAGCCATGCCGAAGGCCCCGCCCTTAAGCTCCGCCGCCACATCCTCAGATGTCTGTCCTATCATCGCAAGCTCGGAGTCGTGGACTATCCCTGCCCCATTCATAGCGATAGATGTTATTATTCCCTTCTCCATCAAGTCTATAATAATCGGCCCAAGCCCTACCTTTATTACATGGGCCCCCATCCCTATTGCCACGACTTTTTTTGCCTTGTAAGCGGCGACTACACTTTCAGCCACTTCTTTTATGTCGCCGGCTGCCAGGATGTTGGGGAGGGTATTAACAAAATAGGAAAAAGAGGAGCCCTTCTGGAAATGGCTTCCCAGGTCTTTGACGTCTACCTTGCTCTTCCTGTCCTTAATAGAATAAGTCTCTATATTCTGAAGATCTATAGGCTTGAAACTTTTCTTCATCTCCACCTTTACCTGTTATTTTTGAGGATATCGTACTGTAAGTACGGGGCATGGCGCCTTCTTGATCACCTTCTCTGCTGTGCTCCCGAAGAGTACCCTGTCTATTCCGGTCCTTCCATGAGTACCCATGACTATCATATCCATACCCTTGTCTCTCGCCATACTCAATATCTCAATATGAGGAAGACCTATGATATTCATGCTTTCGTAGTCCTTGAAATCCCCCAGCTTCTCTCCGCAAAACTTCCCCATCATCTCTTCGGCGCCTTTTTCCAGGTCTTTCTGAAGCTGATCGAGAGAGATGTTGGGGATGTAAAAGCCTGTTGTATCTATGAGCTCATGTATGACATGAAGGAGATAAAGACGCGCGCCAAGCTTCTGAGCGAGACCAACGGCATAGTCGAATGCATAATTGGAATTTTCTGAAAAATCGGTTGGGAACAGGACCTTTTTAATATTTATCATTTTGCCTCCTATGTTATTATAACTTATACGCAATTTTTATGACTGAGTCAACCACATAACATCTTGCCAGTGAGATATACTATATTAACCCAAATAATGCAATTGGCCGCAGATGAACGCAGATAAAGACCTATAAAATAAGCATGTTAAATAGTATAAGGCTTAACAGAAAGAGGATTCATATCTTTTCTATAAGGTGGTTCTTGCAAATCTCCCTATTTGTCATTCCCGAAGTGTTTAATCGGGAATCCATAAGGGTTTTCTCTGGATTCCGGCCTAAAGCCTGCCGGAATGACAGACTTTTGCAAGAGGCTCTAAGTATTTAAAATATCTGTGTAAATCCGTATTTATCCGTGGTTAAATGCATTTTCCGGGTTAAGGGGTTTTAATTGTTCTCTAAAGGCTCAATTCTCAATCCCCTTCCATCTTCATCATCATTAAAATTCCCGCAAGGCCAAAGACTATGTTTGCCCCCCATGCCGAAAGAAGGGGCGGGAGCGCCTCTGCCCTGCCGAGGGAGAGACCGAGAGACATTATCAGCCAGTAACCAAACCCGACAAGCACGCTTATACCTACACCAAAGGCTATACCGCTGCTCCTCCCGCCTTTCAGGGCAAAGGGTATCCCCAACAACGCCATAATAAGCGATGTGAATGGGGATGAGAGTTTTGAGTGCATGTCCACTGCAAACCTTGTTGGGTCATAACCCTCCTTTCTCAGTCTCCCGACATACTCCCTCAACTCTCTGAACCCCATCTCCTCCGATTCCCTCTCCCGTGCCGTTAATACCTCAGGCGACTCCAAAAGCTTTATCTGCAACTCTCTATAGGTATTAGTGGTTATGGCGGCGTTGACGA
>JACQYJ010000077.1 GCA_016208525.1 Deltaproteobacteria bacterium
CCACAGATTGCGCAGATTACACAGATTACAGTCCTCAAAAGAAACGAGAGCATCAATATAAGGTTTGAAAATAGTAGTTCTTTATGTTTTATCTGCGTAATCTGTGAAATCTGTGGATAATGCTCTTATGACCGATTCTCAAATTTCCAAAACCATCAAAGACTGGCCTGAGGATGAGAGGCCAAGGGAAAAGCTTCTCAAGAGAGGCCCTGAATCCCTTTCTGATGGAGAGCTACTGGCTATAATACTAAGGACTGGAGATGGAACGAGCAAGCAGAGCGCTCTGGATCATGCAAGGGCGCTGCTTCTAAGATTCGGAAGCCTTAGAAAGATCTCAACTGCCGGAATAAGCGAAATATGTGAGATAAAGGGTATCGGCCCCGCAAAGGCGGCAACCATAATGGCGGCCTTTGAGATAGGGAGGCGGTTATCCAGAGAGGAAATCCGGTCGGGCGACACATTCAGGTGCAGCGAAGATGTATTCAGGCATTATCACTCAACCATGAGGGACGTAAAAAAAGAGAGTTTTCTCGCCATCCTCCTCGATTCTAAGAACAAGGTCATCAGAGAAATTGACATATCCACAGGCTCCCTGACGGCAAGCATAGTCCATCCGAGAGAACTGTTTAATCCCGCCATAAAAGAATCCGCAGCAGCCATGATCCTGATCCACAACCATCCCAGCGGCGACCCAACGCCAAGCCGCGAAGACATAGAGCTTACAAAGAGGCTCAGGGAAGCAGGGGAGCTCCTTGGGATTAAGGTGCTGGATCACATTGTTATAGGCGACGGACATCATGTGAGCCTTGCGGAGATGGGGTATATGAAGTGACCCATTCCTGATTTTTCCATTAATTCATGGAGTGACACTCCATAAATTTTGACAAATTTGTGGATTTGGATAGTGAGTGGGGTCTTGTGGAAGAAAGGGAAGGGAAGCTCTTCGGCTATAAGTTTAAATGGTCGGATAATAAGAAAGAGAAGGTTCCAAAAGATTGGTTAACCAGTTATGATAATGCGGAGTTTGAGGTTATAAGTAGGAGCAATTATCTTGATTTTATCCTGTAGCCACTTTGATCTTTTGACAATTGATAAAGAGACCATATCCGAATATATCCCACGGCTTGAGAATATTGTAAACTCTTCTAATGGGATTGGCTGGGGCTATCATGATTCATTGTCCGATATGTTTTACGATGCTTTTACAGATAGGGATATTCTTTAGTTTCCGTTTACCATCCGACAACTTCAGGGCGCACGTTTATATTATTCCGTAAATAATTGGGGAGCGAACATGACATCATACGAACAATATGAAAATGACTGCAAAATAATCAGGATAGAAAACGAAGTCTTATTAAACGATTTTGAGAAATGGCTTTCCGATAAAAAGCTTTCTAAGAAGACAATCGGTAAACACGTTTCAAATGCAGATTTTTATATTAACGATTTCCTTTTATATGAAGATGCCATTGAAGCTACTGAAGGCGTAGGCGACATAGGAATGTTTCTGGGCTACTGGTTTATAAGGAAGGCAATGTGGGCAAGTAAAGCGGCTTTAAAAGAGAATGCGGCAAGTCTTAAAAAATTCTATGAGTTCATGCTTGAAAGGAAGCAGGTTTCTAAGGATTCATTTGAAAATTTGAAAGAAACAATAAAAGAAGATATGCCGGAATGGACTGCAACAGTGGAAAGATACCATGACCCTGATATAGAAGACCCTGAAGAAATATGGGGATTATAGGAACAAATCTGACATAATAAATCCTCCTTCTTCTTTTTAGGGTCACAAATTGTGACTTCAAGATTTAAGGTGCCAAAATGGAACCTTATAAAAAGGGTTTTACAACCGCCGGAGGTTAAATGACAAAGGCATCATTAATTCCTACTGAACGCATAGAACGCTCTATTCTACTCCTTAGAGGCCAGAAGGTCATGCTGGATTCGGACCTGGCGGAGCTTTATGGCGTGGGAACAAAGAGACTTAATGAGCAGGTACAGCGCAATATTAAGCGGTTCCCGTCAGACTTCATGTTTCAGATGACTGAGGAGGAGTTTTATTCTTTAAGGTCGCAATTTGCGACCTTAAAGAAAGGTAGAGGGGCTTATAGAAAATACCTGCCTTACGTCTTCACAGAGCAAGGCGTTTCAATGCTTTCCAGTGTCCTCAAAAGTGAAAAAGCCATCGAGGTAAACATCCTCATAATGCGCGCATTTGTAAAGCTTCGAGAGATGATAGCGTCAAATAAGGAGTTGGCAAAAAGGCTCGACGAACTTGAAAAGAACTATGATGCCCAATTCAAGATAGTTTTTGACGCCATCCGCCAGCTTATGACCCCGCCGGAACCGAAGAAAAAGAAGATAGGATTCTAATGATTATCAATCCAGTCATCAAAGAAATCCCTTTTTCAATAAAGCCTTTTGACGCCTTTGCCTTCGTCAAAGGCCAGCCGTATCCGTTTTTCCTGGATTCGAGCTTTGATCTGAAGGGGTTGGGAAGATACTCATTCCTTGGGGCTTCGCCATATAAAATAATCCGTTCAAAGGGGAATACGGTGGAGGTCGAAAGCTTTTACGGGAATTACAGGTATCAGGGGAATGCCTTTGATTTCATAGGCGAGGAGTTGAAGCGTTTCAGCATTGCATCGGAGCATTATATCCCTTTTCTGTTGGGCGGGGTCGGTTATTTCTCCTACGACCTGCTTCATCTGCTGGAAGATATCCCGTCAAAAACCGTTGACGACATTGGATTCCCGGACTGCCATATCGCATTTTATGATACCTCGATAGCCTTTGATAACCATGAAAACAAGGGATATGTCGTATCAATCACTGAAAATAAGGTGGATGAGGTCATAGAGTCATTGCGGAATATGGAGTGCGGAATGTGGAATTTAACCCCGAACTCCAAACTCCGAACTCCGAATTTTACTTCCAATTTCACCAAGGAAGATTACATAAAAGCCGTGCAGAAGGCAAAGGAGTATATCGCAGCCGGCGACATATACCAGGTAAACCTTTCCCAGCGATTTTCGACAGAGATTGATATTCCCCCTTACGATCTTTATTTAAGGCTGAGGGAGGCGTCACCTGCCCCATTCTCAGCCTACCTTGATTTTGGTAAGGCCGCAATCCTTTCCTCATCCCCAGAAAGGTTCCTGAAGGTTGACGGCGGCTGTATCGAGACAAGACCTATAAAGGGGACAAGGCCAAGGGGGGAGAGTGCTGAAGAGGATGAGAGGCTTAAAGGAGAGTTGGTGTCCAGCGGTAAGGACAGGGCCGAGCATATCATGATAGTTGACCTGGAGAGAAACGACCTTGGAAAGGTCTGCAAATACGGGTCCGTTAATGTAAAAGAGGAAATGGCCGTAGAGTCGTTTGCCCAGGTTCATCACATGGTCTCAACCATTGCAGGTGAGTTGAAAGAAGGGATTAGTCTAATGGATGTTATGAAGGCGACATATCCCGGTGGCTCTATCACTGGGGCTCCTAAGGTAAGGGCAATGGAGATTATCGAAGAGCTTGAACCGGTTAAGAGAGGGGTTTATACCGGCTCCATCGGATATATTGGTTTCAACGGCAAGATGGACATGAACATAGCCATCAGAACCCTGTCTGTAATCGGCGGGGTGGCCTATTTTTCTGTGGGCGGCGGGATAGTCGCAGACTCGGACCCTGAGGCCGAATATCAGGAGACCCTGGACAAGGCAAAGGGGATGATGGAGGCTTTAAAGGCAGGGATGAGGGTTGAAGGATGAGGGATGAGAGAAAAAAATACGTTTGCGTAAACGGTGAGATAGTTCCAAAAGATAAAGCCTTGGTTTCCGTCCTTGATCGTGGATTTTTATACGGCGACGGAGTTTTTGAGACCGTCAGGATATACAACGGCATCCCTTTCATGCTTGATGAGCATACGGAAAGGTTGATTGCAGGATTGAAGACGCTACGCTTTCAAAAACTTCCAGCCGGTATCAAGATTCATGCCTCAAAGGTTATAGAGGCAAACAAAATCAGTAACGGTATTTTAAGGATAGCCGTTACAAGGGGGGAAGTAGTAGCTGGAATTGACCCTTTACCCTGCAAAGAGCCTACTGTTGTCATTGCCGCGAAAGAAGGTATCCCTTATCCCGAAGAGTTGTATTTAAAGGGCTTCAGGGCGGTGGTCGCCAATATCAAAAAGGACCGGAACTCTCCACTTTGCAGAGTTAAGTCTGCGAACTTCCTAACCCATATACTGGCAAAGGGAGAGGCTCTCGATGCAAGTGCTGATGAGGCTCTAATGCTCAACTATGAAGGCTTTTTGACAGAGGCCACTGTAAGCAATCTCTTCCTGCTAAAAGGGAATACCCTACTCACGCCGTCTGTAGAATCCGGCATCCTGCCTGGCATTACCAGGCAAGTTGTCATTGAGTTAACCGGACAAATGGGACTTGAAGTTAAGCAGAGAGAGATCAGGCAGGAAGAGCTGTATTCCGCAGATGAGGCCTTTCTGACAAACTCTTTAATGGAGGTCATGCCTCTGGTGGAAGTGGATAAAAGGCCTGTTGGTAATAGCCTGCCTGGAAAGACAACACTGGAGATTCGGAAAAGATATCGCCAGCCTGGTATAAAATAGCCTGCCTACTCTTTCACCTTTACAGTTACAAACAGTGTGCTGTCGCCCCTCTTTACAAGGAGAAGCACCTTGTTTCCCTTTGTGGCCTTTATCGCCTTCTTATAATCGGAAAGGGTCTTTATCGTAACCCTGTTGACCTCTTTAATAATGTCTCCTCTGCCTATCGCTGCATTTGCTGCCGGCGAATCGTCCTCCACCTCAGTGACTATTACACCTGTTGTGTCTTCAAGGGATAAATATCTGGCTATCTCCGGTGTTATATCCTGAACATTCATCCCAAGGTCCTTCTCACCCTTTTCGGCTACGGCCTCCTTCTCTTCCTTCATCTCTTCGATCTTGACCTTCAGCCTCATTTCTTTCCCTTCTCTGAGGATAAGGAGTTCAACTTCTTTCCCAACCAAAGTGGCTGCAACAAGCCTTGAGAGGTTGTTCATCTTGTCAACATCACTCCCGTTATAGCGAAGGACAATATCCCCTCTCTTTATCCCCGCAACCTCTGCAGGGCTGCCCTTTACCACATCTGCTATCAAGGCGCCCTTCTCCTTTGACATTCCGAAAGACTCCGCAAGCTCGGGGGTAACATGCTGGATCATCACGCCAAGCCATCCCCTTGTGACCTTCCCTTTTTCCTTAAGCTGCGGAAGCAGTTCTTTTGCCATATTTACCGGGATGGCAAACCCAATCCCCACGTTGCCGCCGCTCGGCGAAAAGATCATGGTATTTATCCCGACCACCTCTCCCTTTGTGTTAAATAACGGCCCGCCGCTGTTCCCCGGGTTTATGGAGGCATCTGTCTGGATGAAGTTGTCGTACTGGCCTGCGCCTATAACCCTCCCCTTGGCGCTCACGATCCCGGCAGTCACGGTCTGGTCCAGTCCAAATGGGTTTCCTATGGCAATAACCCAGTCCCCCACCTCAAGCTCTTCCGAATTGCCGAGAGAAACCGCAGAGAGGTCTCCATTTGCCTTAATCTTTATCAGGGCTATGTCGGTCTTCGGGTCCCTTCCCACAACCTCCGCCTCGTAGACCTTTTCATCTGAAAGGCTGACCTTTATCTCCGTGGCATTTTCAATTACATGGGTATTTGTCAATATATATCCGTCCTTTGATATGATAAAACCGGAGCCGAGGCTCTTCCTCTTCAGGTCTTTCTGGGGGATGTCTCCAAAGAACTTATCAAAAAAGTCATCACCAAAGAAGTCACGAAAAGGGTCCTGCTCATGCCCTGGCTGTCCAGGCATTCCCTTGGACCAGCGCTGCTTGATGACCTGGGTAGTGCTGATATTTACCACCGCCGGTTTTAAGGCCTTCACCAGCCTGGAAAAAGATTGCGGCCTCTCCTCTGTAACAGCCGACATGGAAGCCTTTAGATCCGAGGCCTCCGAACTGCTGTGAGTTGACGCAATAAGAATGGTGGCAGCCATAAATACACTAAATAGAGTCAACAAAGTCTTAAAGGAGAATCTTTTGTTTTTCATTGGTCAACCTCCAAAAAAATGATAAAGCGCTGTTTTTAATAATTACCAAAGTTCAATAGCCCTGTCAAGGGCAGCGAGACGGTGCAGGATTAGTATGTCTGGAAGGTTTAGAAGGTGTCAGGCAGGACAATATTGGTGCCGAAGGTGGGAATCGAACCCACACGACTTTCGCCACACGCCCCTCAAACGTGCGCGTCTACCAATTCCGCCACTTCGGCATGGCAATAAATTAGCATCAACAACCTATGGTGTCAAGGGTTTTCCTTCCATTGCCGACCAATAAATTCGCTAAAGTCTCTAAATCCTTATTGCCACGCCCCTCTCCTTAAGGTAACCCTTAACCTGCCTTATCGAATACTCCTTGTAGTGGAATATCGATGCTGCGAGGGCCGCATCAGCCTTGCCCACTGTGAGCCCCTGATATATATGCTCTGGATTTCCAACCCCGCCCGATGCTATAACAGGTATCCCGACTGCCTCTGATACCGATTTTGTGAGCTCTATGTCGTACCCGTCCTTTGTGCCGTCCCTGTCCATGCTGGTAAGGAGAATCTCTCCCGCTCCAAACCCCTCCATCTTCCTTGCCCACTCTATGGCATCGAGACCTGCAGGTTTGCGGCCACCGTGGGTAAAGACCTCCCACCCCCCTTTTTGTTCCCCCCCTAATTTAGGGGGGGATGCAGGGGGGGTGGTTCTCTTCGCGTCTATCGCCACTACAATGCACTGGCTACCGAATCTCTCGGCAGCTCTTTTAACAAATTCAGGGTCGTTGACAGCAGCAGTATTGATGGAAACCTTGTCGGCGCCTGCGTTCAGCAGGTTTCTTATATCGTCAAGGTTTCTTATACCTCCGCCAACGGTGAGTGGCATGAATACCTCCTCAGCTGTCCTCCTGACTACATCAAGAATTGTCCCCCTGTTTTCGTGGGATGCGGTTATATCAAGAAAAGTAAGCTCATCTGCCCCTTCCTTGTCATAGACCCTCGCTACCTCCACAGGGTCACCTGCGTCCCGGAGTTCCAGAAACTTAGTGCCTTTAACAACCCTGCCATTCTTTACATCGAGGCATGGGATTATGCGTTTAGCAAGCATGTGAATCCTTTCTTTTTATTTATCACTTAAAAACTGCAATCGAACCACAGAGCACATAGATTTTGCTTGTTGGCTTGCCGGCTTGCAAGCTTACCAGCTTTTTTCTCTGTGCACTCAAAAGATGACTTTTAAAAACCCATAATTTTTAAAGTCAAACTCACGAGAACACAGAGAAGTAAAGGGTTTTAAAAGGTTCTTATACTCAAAATTTATCTCTGTGCCCTCTGTGCCTCTGTGGTTTGCAGTTTTTAGGTATCACTTAAAAACTGCCAAAAAGCGGTCTGTGTGTCAGAAGTGTAGACCTGACACTTATGGGGTCCCTTGAACAGTGTTGGGGTAAAACCGGTTTAATTACAAAAACTCCCTTGGGTCTGCGATCTTGCCTGCTATTGCAGTTGCGGCAGCTACGGCAGGTGATGAAAGGTAGATAAAGGAGTCGGTGTTGCCCATCCTCCCCTGGAAGTTCCTGTTCTGGGTTGCAAGGCACGCCTCGCCGTCTCCAAGTATCCCCTGATGCACACCAACGCATGGGCCGCATCCAGGAGGGTTTATGACTGCGCCTGCCTCTACCAGCGTCTCAATGAGACCTTCCCTGATTGCTTCGAGGTATATGCTCCTGGATGCAGGGGTCACTATAAGTCTTGTAGCAGGATTCCTCTTCTTCCCCTTCAGTATCCCGGCTGCAATCCTCAGGTCTTCTATCCTTCCGTTTGTGCACGTCCCTATGGATACCTGGTCTATCTTCACGTCCGCAACACCAGGCTCGTCAATTGTCTTTGTATTATCAACTGTGTGGGGAAAAGATATGGTCGGTTTAAGCTCGTTCAGGTCTACCTCGAAGGCCTTCTCGTAAACCGCATCCGGGTCGGCCTTAAGCTCCCGCCACCGGTCACCCCTTCCGTGCTTTTCAAGGTACGCCTTTGTCTTCCTATCTGAGGGCATAAGGCCGCATTTGGCCCCAGCCTCCACAGCCATATTGGAGATGGTCATCCTGTCCTCCAGCTCCATCTCGTCTATGGCAGGGCCTGAAAACTCCATGGACTTGTAGTCTGCTCCGTCTGCACCGATCTTCCCTATGATGTGAAGGATAAGGTCCTTCGCATATACACCCTTCTGAAACCTCCCCTTTATATGAAATTTGAATGCCTCCGGGACCCTGAGCCAGGTCTTCCCGAGGGCGATGGCAACGGCTACGTCTGTGGAGCCCATCCCAGTGGAGAATGCGCCAAGGGCGCCTCCGGTGCAGGTGTGGGAATCGGCGCCTACCAGTATTTCCCCTGGATTGAGATACTCCTCACATATAATCTGGTGACAGACACCTTCACCGATATCGGACATGACAGCACCGGTCTTCTTTGCGAAATCCCTGAGGAGGATATGGTCATTGCTGAGCTGCTTCTGCGGGCTCGGCCCGGCATGGTCTATAAAAAGCACCGTCTTTTTAGGGTTTGCAGCCTTGACCAGGTTCATCTTCTCAAGCTGCCTGACAGCCAAAGGGCCTGTCCCATCCTGGGTCAGGCATACATCAATCTTTGCAACAACTATCTCCCCGGCAACCACATCATTGCCTGTATGTTCGCCTATGATCTTTTCAACAAGAGTCTTTCCCATCTCAACTCCTTCTTGGGGACAGTCCCTATTCTACGTCGTCCTGTTCTATGTCTCAACGTTGTTTCGCCTGTAAATAGGGACAGTCCCCCATAAATTGTATACAGTATACACAGAATATATTAGCCAATGCGGGCGGTAAAAGTCAAGAAGAGTAGAGCTTTGAAAAGATATTAAATATATGCGGTATAACCTGCTTCTTCCTTGAGAGCACACCGTTCAGCTCATAAAGGTTCTTGCCTGTTGCCGGATATCCTAAGGTTGAAGCGACCTCGCTGTCGGCAGCAACGAGAAAGAGGCTGTTTCCATAAGATATATCAGTGATCAGTAGTCCGGCCAGTGAATATCCCTCGGACTCTTTCAACCGGCATAGTCCATCCTCCAGGGATTTTCTGACACCATAGAACTCTCCGAACCCGACTACCTCCACCTGACCTATTCCGAACCTCTTTCCCTTTACCTCGTATGCCTTGAAGTCCGACTTTATAATGTCAAGCGGCTCATTACCCGAAAGGCCTGAGCCTGCCCTGAAAAGTTCATGAGAAAAAGATACAGGGTCGATATCTGCAATTTTAGAAAGCATATCTGTCATTTCCCTGTCCCTTTCCGTTGCCGTAGGGGACTTTAACATAAGGGTATCAGATATTATCCCGCTTAATAGAAGCCCCGCGATACCTCTTTCAGGCTTGACCCCCTTCTTGAAAAACCTCTCAGCTATAAGGGTGGATGTGCTCCCAACAGGCTCGTTGACAAACCTTATAGGTGTCGATGTATGGAAATTTCCAAGCCTGTGGTGGTCAACAACCTCTATTATCTCAACCTCGGATGCCCCGTCAACTGCCTGTGAAAGTTCGTTGTGGTCCACGAGGATCAACCTTGTCCCGGATGAGCGCAGGAGGTCTGATGGCGCGATGACGCCGGTCAACCTTCCGGTTGCATCGGTCACAACCCCCATCCATTCCTTTGACCTTGACCTGAACTCTCTAAGTGGGTCTGTCTCCGATACCCGTAAAAAATCGCTTGTACAGAAATGATCTACAGGTGAAGAAAGTTGTGTCAGCCAGGCGGTGGTGGCTGAATCGAAAGGAGAAATGACCACGCTCACCCCTTTCTGCCTTGCAAAACTAAGGATCTCCGGGGCTATATCGAGCCTGCCTGTAATTACGAGGAGACGGACATTCCTCTCTATGGCGGAGCGCTGTATCTCTTCCCTGTCTCCCACTATCACTATGCAACCCTTTGGGTCGCTCCTTTCTATCACGTCCCTGAAGCTCTCTACAGTCATGGCCCCGACAAAGACAGCGGCATTGAACTCCAGATCAGGAGATTCGGCGTATGCAGTCTTTCCCTGGATGGCCTCTGTTACGTTCCTTATGGAGGTGAAAACCTCCCTGGCTTGCGCCGGGGTCTTTACGATCAACTGCTCCGCCAGGGTAGAAAGGGAGAGAAGCCCTATCGGCTTCTCATCCTCTGTTACAGGCATAAATCGGACGTTTTTTTTGCCCATCGAGTTGATGATGGAACAGAGAGGGGCCTTGCAAGTAGCGGAGGCGATGTCCCTGGTCATTACATCTCTTACCTTTGGATATACATCGGAAATGTAAACGGGGGGTTCTATTGCGAAATACCGAAGGACAAAATCTGTCTGGGGGTTGATATTCCCGGCCCTGGCGGCAATAATGCCTTCTTCCCCAAGCGCCCTTTTCAGGGCTTCATACCCAAGGGCAGAGCAGATGGAGTCGGTATCAGGATTCTTGTGACCTATAATGATTGTGCTTTTTTCCATAGCGAGGAAGTATACCACACCAATGGTCTTCAAGGAAGTTTAAGAAGAGGTAAGGGTCTACGACAAAAAAATAGGTATAGTTGAGCTTCTTGCAAAAGTCCCCTTTTGTGTCATTCCGAACGAAGTGAGGAGGCTCGCTGGTCGAAATGACAAAACTGCGTTTCTTAGAGTTTTGCAAGAGCCTCTTGTGTTTGCATATTGTTCCTCCCTTAAAGCTCATTATATTCATAAGATAGTTACTTGGTCTTGGTCAAGAATTCAAGCGCCTTTTATATATCCAGTCTCCTCCGAACTTCGTCTTTATGGGTTCTATCCCTATTTTTCAAAGGCGCTCTTGGTGTTATACGGCGGGTCTATGTAGATGCACTTCACTTTCCCTGCATAATACGGAAGCAACGCCTTCAGCGCATCCAGGTTGTCCCCCTGAATCAGCATGTCCTCAGCCTTCGCATCGCCATAAGAAAGCTCCGGCACTGCCTCTAAGAGTCTATACGGCGCATTCTGCGAAAGCTTCAGGTCAGTTTCTCTTGTAAGCCAGGTTAGGGTGGGCATTGTAAGGTCAGCGTCATCGAATACACAGGTACAGGACAGGTTCCATTTTTCAAGATGGGATCAAATTCATGATGGTCCGATGTCACAAGGGTAGCATTTTCGCGCATTGCTAAGGCGATGGCGAAGCAATCCGCCAAAGATATACGGTTCTTGTCTTTTCTTGTCTTGGCTATAAACTTTCCGGCCTCTTGCCAAAATGAAGAATCCATATCTTCTGTGGTTATGATTCCAATGGATTGAAGGTCGGCTATTGCTCCATGTGCAGTTTCTTCATCCTTAGCAAGTATGAAATTGTAATAAACTTCACATAGATTTATCGCGTGGGCAGTGCAGCGATTTTCTTCCTTCGTAAGGATGGATTCAACGACCTCACTGCCAGTCTCACCGCGCAGATATGCGATCATTGAACATGCATCCATTACAAAGTTCATTTACGCTAATCCTTGTTCAATCTCTTTCTGTTTACGTGACGCAAATTCTTCACTGCTTGTAGGAACAAAGGCATATTTGCCTCTAAGCGCTTGCACGCGTGCTGAACGCATGGATACCGATTTTACATAAGAAGAGGTTGCGCTTGACAGTAAGCTATTCTGCAAAAGGTTATAGCCCGTAATTTGCGTATTGGGTAAAACGCCAGATGCTACAATAGCAACAATAGCCGCACTAACAGCATAAGATGACATTGTTGATTGCTCACTTTTCATGGCCTGCCTCCTGACAAGTTTTTATCATAGCATTCATCTCCGTAAATGCTTTATCAATAATATTTTCAATTACACCTGGTCCAGAGAAGTAATCTTGTTTTTCATTAAAAGAATATCTGTCATTAAAGTCTCCAATAAGCTGGATCCCCTTTATAGAGGACTTCTTTTGTGATAAACGCAGCATTTCTTGCGGCGGCTCTATAAGCCGCCACTCCCTAAAGTTTTTAATGACCATATTGGTGAAAAATTGATCATCTATAATCCTGGTAACCTTTAGTTCAAGGTCATGCATTTTATCAAACTCAGCTTCTTTAAGAAAGAGATTGGCTAAATGTTTAATAATCTGATCATCTTCTGCTGCTGGAGCATATAAATCAACCCGCGTTGTCAGTCCACAAAAAAACGGTCTTATTTCCTTAAAGGACTCGATAATTTCAAAAAGAACTGGTATCCGCTCCCTTAAGTATTTTTGCCCCAATGCAATGTCCAACTGGTAATCAGGCGAATACCTGACGTTCAAGGATATACTCATTTGCGATATAATAATTTGGCTGTATCCGTGCGTTGACCCGAATATCAGTCGCGGCACTTGAGGATCAAACTCATCAGGCATGGGGATAAGCTGCGGCTGCGAATAATGCCCTGCCAATTTTGATTTCAGCATGTCTTCTATATTATTTGATTTTCTTCTAATATCTAATTGACGATTGAATGAAATGCTGAAGCTATTTTCTATGAATCTGGGCCGCTCAAACATAATGGGTCTCCTCTTAAAGGAAAGGACTCAAATCTCTTTAACGTTTTATATCACGATTTCTTAATGTTAACAATATTTCAGTTTCATGATGAATGTGTAAATAAAAACGACTCAGTAAGACGATTTGCAATAACAATTAGGAATAATCAAGATTGGCCCTATATAAGGTTCCTTCACGGGTTCCTTATTCTCACAGCGCCGCAACAAAAACGCCCACTGAAAAGGTCTCAGCGGGCGTTATTATCTCATCCTTAACCTGTCGGCCTGAAATTATTCCTCTTCATCCTCCTCAGCCTTGACCAGGTCCTCAAACTTTATATCTATGCCAAATACACCCACGATCTCTTCGCTCTCGTTCCTTATCGGCGCAGAGGCTGTTATGCAGAGGGCGGCTGTCACCTTTGATGTATAAAAGTCGGTGACATGGATCTTCCCGTCCTTCAGAGGCTCTATAAACCAGGGTCTGTCGGAGAAGTCTTCCCCTACCCCGAAATGTTCATACTTTGCCTTATCCACCACCTGGGTGATATTTCTGGTGATCTTCAGACCGTCCATGTTTATGACGTATGCAAGCTGAATAAAAGGGTGCTCTTCTACAAGCCTCTTCATCACAGGCTCCATCATGGATGGATTCATTGTCCCCATTACTCCGTCATCAAGAACCTTCTCGATAAAGTGGGTGGCCCACTCCCTTGCCTTGATCTTGAGCCTGTCGAGTTCGGAGATAAAGAGTTGCGGCATGTATTTGTGGGCAAGCCTTTCCATCTCCTCTGTTGAAACGGATGTCTCCCTCCCCTTTTCGAACTCCCCCATAACCCACTTGTTTATCTTTGCAACACCGGGGTGGCGCTTGTCTATCTTCTTCTCTCCCTCAAGACCCAGGTGCATGTTTATCCATGATGCGATACCTGCAAGCCCTGACTTGTCCGTGACCATAACGCCAAGAGGCCTCTTTAAAAGCGCTGCTGTATCAAATATGTTGTATATCTCTTCATTTTTAAGCACGCCGTCTGCATGGATCCCTGCCCTGGTTACATTGAAATCGTCACCGACAAAGGGGTAGTTAGATGGTATCCTGTACTTAAGCTCCCTCTTGAAGTAGTCGGCTATATCGGTTATCACTGTTGTATCTATGCCGTTATTGTCGCCTCTGAGAGATAGATACTCTATTATCAGGGCCTCAATGGGCGGGTTCCCGGTTCTTTCGCCAAAGCCCAAAAGCGCTCCGTTGGCCGCTGAACAGCCGTAAAGCCACGCAGTAGCGGCATTTATATG
>JACQYJ010000026.1 GCA_016208525.1 Deltaproteobacteria bacterium
GCAAAAGTCCTTAACCACAGAGGACACCGAGAAAAGATGAGAGGCACAGAGGACAAAATTATAATATTTAAGAAAAACCTCTGTGTTTCTCTGATTAATCTCTGTGAACTCTGTGGTTCAAATAGTTTTGCAATTGCCTCTTCTTTTAAATCTTTTCTCTGTGCACTCAAAAGGTGACTTTTAAAAGCCCAATAATTTTTAAATCTAAAGCATGAGAACACAGAGAAGTAAAGGGTTTTAAAAGGTTCTTATACTCAAAATCTATCACTGTGTAATATGGTGGGGATGTCCGACAGCCACAACCCGTGATATTCTTGGCATGGTGACAATAATAAATTTTTATTTTATGAACGTCAATAAAAATAGTCGCTGTCCCTATTTTCCCCCTATTTTTTCGCGACCCTCCGCTCCATCAGGACATCAATTACGCTCTTCACGCATTCATCTAAAGGAGTCGCGCCAGTTTCGACTCTAAATTCAGGAGATTCCGGCTCTTCATAAGGGGATGAGATGCCGGTGAAATCGCCGATCTGTCCGGCCCTGGCCTTTTTGTAGAGACCTTTTACGTCCCTGCTCTCGCAGACCTCTATGGGGCTGTCGCAATAGATCTCTATGAAGTCGCCATGCTCGACCATGCCGCGCACACGTTCACGGTCGGCGCGGTACGGCGATATGAAGGCGGTCAGCACTATTACGCCGGCCTCCATGAAGAGCTTGGCGACCTCTCCCACGCGGCGTATGTTTTCAACGCGATCCTGTGAAGAGAATCCGAGATCGCCGCACAGACCGTGCCTCACGTTGTCTCCGTCCAGCACGAAGGTGCGGCATCCCTGCCCGTGCAGGACTTCTTCCACAGCGTGCGCCAGCGTGGATTTGCCAGAACCGGATAAACCTGTGAACCAGATGATCGCCCCTCTATGTCCGTTCAACTCTTCACGGCGCGCACGGGTGACGGTGGCATGGTGCCACACGACGTTAGCTGATGTTTTGGGTCTGTTTGATTCTGCCATTTATCTTATTCTCCCATTTCAGGAATCTATGCAAATAATTTTATTTTTTAAGAACAAGCTCAGGGTTTAAAGGTTCCTCGTAAGGGGAGGAGATACCGGTAAACTCCTTGATCTCCCCGGATTTGGAGAGGCCTGTAAACCATAGGAGCGCGCTCCTTATGGCCGTTCAGGCGCTCCCTGCCCTGCCTCGTCACCGACGAAGATGCCACACTACATTGCTGTTGCGTACCTTATTTATGCTCATTCCGTCTCCACTTTCCTATTCATGATACCTCATCATCCTGTACCCTTCACTCTTGCAAAGCTGGTCCTTCTCTGCATCTTTAAGGTCCTCTCTTACCATCTCAGCTACCAGCTCTTTGAACGTAACCTTAGGCTGCCAGCCGAGTTTCTCTTTCGCCTTTGTAGGGTCACCGAGGAGTGTCTCTACCTCAGTCGGTCTGAAATATCGAGGGTCTACCTCGACAATGACCTTCCCGGAGTCATCATATCCCTTCTCATCTACCCCTTTCCCATCCCATCTGATATTTATACCTACCTCATGGAATGCGGCATCAACAAACTCCCTTACAGAATACTGTTCTCCTGTAGCAATCACATAGTCGTCTGGCTGGTCCTGCTGTAAGATCAACCACTGAGCCTCTACGTAATCTTTTGCATGCCCCCAGTCTCTCTTTGAATCAAGGTTCCCAAGGTAAAGCTTCTCCTGGAGCCCCAGCTTGCACCTTGCAACGGCCCTGGTTATCTTGCGCGTGACGAACGTCTCGCCCCTCAGGGGCGATTCATGGTTGAAGAGGATGCCGTTACATGCGAATAAGTTATATGCCTCCCTGTAGTTTACAGTAATCCAGTATGCGTATATCTTTGCGACCGCATAGGGACTTCTCGGATAAAACGGGGTTGTCTCTTTCTGGGGTATCTCCTGGACCTTACCATAAAGCTCAGATGTGGATGCCTGATAGAACCTGACCTTTTTGGTCATCCCGAGGATCCTGACAGCCTCAAGTATCCTTAGAGTGAATAAAGATGCCCGGCGCTTGATGCCGTGCACCTCGTAACCTTTTTCCAGAAGCAGTTCGGCCAGATATGCCCCATCCTGACCTGTTATACCGGTTATTAAGGCTGTTTTGGGTTTTGAGTTTTGTGTTTTAAGTTTTGACGGCACTTTTTTTCTCCTATAAATGTTTAATAATTGTAACTGCTCAGGCCTGTCTCGCGCAAAGAAAGACATAAGCCTTGAATTGTCAAAATCCTATAAGCCATTGACAATCCGTTCAATTCCATCCTTTATAAGATTGATGCACTCGTAAAAAGTCTTTTTTTGCCACGAAGACACAAAGGCACAAAGAAAAAATCCCTTATTTTCGATGTGTTAAGCTTAGTGTCTTGGTGCCTTTGTGGCAAATTTTTAGTTTTTACGACTTCATCAAGATTGACATTAAAATTGACAAGGAGACCTAACATCACTCCCGTTATTGTATTGTTCATCTTTTCTTTGCGTCTTTGCGCCTTTGCGCGAAAATTGGTTTTGATTATATTCCTTAACTCAAAACTCAAAATTTAGCACTCAACACTGTCTTTTAATGAAGTCTTCATACGCCAGTTCTAATGCTTCTCTCAACCCTGTTATTGCCTTCCACCCCATAACAGTCAATTTAGAGGTATCCAGCAGCTTTCTTGGTGTCCCATCAGGCTTAGAAGGGTCAAACACAACCTCTCCCTTATATTCAACTGCCTCTTTAATTGCTTCGGCAAGTTCTTTTATGGTCACCTCAATACCGGAACCGACATTTTATCAGCGCAGGCAACACGTGGGAGTTCATCGGGTCATAGTTGTCATTCGGGCCATACAGGTTTGTAGGCATACATGAGATAAAATCGGTCCCGTACTGTCTGTTATAAGACTCACACAGCTTTATCCCGGCAATCTTTGCTATTGCATAAGGCTCATTGGTTGGTTCCAGCTTGCCATCTAGTAGGTATTCTTCCTTCATAGGTTGAGGGGCATACTTGGGATAGATACAGGATGAACCCAGGAAGAGTAGTTTCTTTACCCCTGCCGTGAATGCGCCGTGTATGAGGTTGCATTCTATAATCAGATTATTATAAATAAAGTCCGCTGGGTAGGTGTTGTTGGCGTATATCCCTCCAACCTTGGCAGCTGCTAAAAATAGGTATTCCGGCCTTTCCTTAGATATAAAATCATTCACTGCCGATTGGTTTGTCAAATCGAGTTTTTTTGATGTAAGGCCGTCGATATTCCCATATCCTTCAGATACGAGTCTCCGCCTTATCGCAGAGCCAACCATGCCGTTGATGCCGGCTATATAAATCCTTGCGTTCTTTTCCAAATTTTATAAAACCTCACTGAAGGGGAAGCTGGCAAACTAACAAGCCTGCAATCTGGCAAGCTTACAAGCTTACAAGCTGGCAGGCTGGCATAGCTCCGCCCTCTCAGTCACATTTCTGATAGGATAAAGCTAATAGGCTGACAAGCTGGAAAGCTCGCAAGCTAACAAGCTCGCTAAACTCTCTCTACTTCGGAAGCGTCAATTTTCAGGGATACTCCCTGACGAAGTATATCCACAGAAAGGATAAGTAGATGTTTCCCCGCCCTTTCAACAAGTATCCCTTCCACTGTGGCAAGAGGACCTTTTTTAATCCTGACTCGCTGTCCCTCTTTCAGATAGGGATATGGGTCAAGCTCCTCTTTACTTTCAATTAGTTGCTGCAAGCAAATTATCTGATCATCGGGAACGGGCTCAGGCTCTCCGGGAACCATACCAAGGAACCTTACAACACCAATAGTTTTTAAAACAGACAGAATGCTACTATGATGACTTCTGGTGATATGAACAAACATATAACCAGGGAAGAGCGGAAAGGCCACAAGTTTTTTTCTGTCTTTCCAATTGCTGAGACGTTCCACAACCGGCAGGAATGCTTCGATTCCCGCGCCTGTTAATCTATCAAGAACTTTAAATTCATGCCTGGACTTGACATGGATTGCATACCAGCGCTTTTTTAAATCTTTAGTTGACTCCATATCAACTAACGTATGTTCGTGGGTCACAACAGATATAGGGAGATCCTTTTACAATGGCCAATAAGCTTTGTTAAATCATTTCTTATACCATGCCCTTGGGTCTTTTGTCCATAGGAAATTTTAGGGATTTCTCCCGCTGGTCGAAATGACAAAACTGCGTTTCTTAGAGTTTTGCAAGAGCCTCAAAGGTTTTTATATCCAAAATTTATCTCTGTGCCCTCTGTGGTTTGCAGTTTAGGTATCATTTAATCTCCCCTCAACCTTTGTAAAAAACAGTTACAACGCACACTTAATATAGCTGACAAGCGGACAAGCAGGCAGCGGAGTGGCAGATGATTAGGGTGAGATGCGGTTTAACCAATTCAGCTTTGAGAAGAATAAGGTTCAATGGACTGTCGAGCTATGAATGGAATCATAAGATATGTCTGCGATATGAGTTGCTTTTGGCAAGTGTGATGCAGAGTTATACTCCGGAACCAGGGTTTTTAAGATGGCCTTTACGCTGCTTGCCTCGCCATTTTTTATTGCCGTTTCCAGCTCATCAAGCGCCTGATATACAGCAGTTGTATTCACTTCAGTGCTCTCCAGCACCCATATTTTTTTGTGGTGGGTCTTCTTTACCCCCTCCCCATTGATAAGAAGCTCTTCATACAGCTTCTCTCCGGGCCTAAGCCCGGTATGCACTATATTTATGTCCTTCCCTGGAGTCAATCCTGAAAGCTTTATGAGATTCTCCGCAAGGTCTTGAATCTTTACTGGTTCTCCCATCTCCAGCAGAAACAGCTCTCCGCGTTCACCCATTGCCCCTGCCTGGATAACAAGCTGAACCGCCTCAGAGATCGTCATAAAGTATCTTGTAATATCAGGGTGTGTAACCGTAACAGGCCCACCTTCTGCAATCTGCTTCTTCAGCAAAGGGATTACGCTTCCATTGCTTCCAAGGACGTTCCCAAACCTGACAGCAATGAACTGAGTATTACACCCTTCCGATGCCGTCCTGCAGTGAAGAATAAGCTCTGCCACCCTCTTCGTGGCGCCCATAACATTTGTAGGCCGTACCGCCTTGTCAGTCGAGATCAGGACAAACTTCTCAACATTGTATTCAGCAGCGAGGTCAGTCATCACCTTTGTCCCGAATATATTGTTCTTTACTGCCTCAGTCGGGTTTGTCTCCATCATGGGAACATGTTTATAAGCTGCCGCATGAAAGATGTATGCCGGATTGTATAACTCCATACATTCTCTTACCCTCTCTCTGTCCCTTACATCTCCGACAAAAGGAATGAACATAGTATTCCAACTCTGCTTGCGCAGCTCTATATCAAGATGATAAAGGTCGTTCTCTGACCTCTCGAACAGTATCACCTTTTTGGGGCTGAAACGGGCAACCTGCCTGACCAGCTCAGACCCTATGGAGCCGGCAGCGCCGGTCACCATTATCACCTTATTTGCCAACTCATTGCCAATCAGGGACATATCCAGAGCTACAGCATCCCTCCCAAGGAGGTCCTCAATAGCCACATCCCTTATCTGACTGAGACTGACATTCCCATCTATCAAATCGCCTATAAAAGGGAGCGTCTTAAACTTTACATCAGCCCTCTTGCATGTATTTACGATCCTGCGCATCGCCTTGCCGGTGGCCGAAGGGAGAGCAATGATAACCTCCTCAACATCATACTCCTTTGCCAGCCTGCAGATATCCCTTGTATTTCCCAGAACGCTCACTCCACGGATCATTAATTTTCTCTTATTCCTGTCATCATCCACAAGGCCGACCGGATTATAGCCAAGCCTTGGATTGTTCTGCATCTCCCTTAATATCATATCGCCTGCGTCCCCTGCGCCCACAACAAGGATATTTCTGGCGCTCAGACGCTCATTCAGTTTAAGCTTATCAGGGCCTTCCCTGTATATCCTGACTATCACCCTTATCCCGCCTGAAAGGATGATGTTATAGGCAAAATCTATAAGAAATATGGAACGAGGGAACCCGGATTCCCCTGCAATTGCAATATAAAGACTGAACAAGAGCGTGCCCAGCGCAGTGGCCTTAATGATATTCAGAAGGTCTCCAACACTCACATACCTCCAGAGGCCTTTAAAGAGGTCGAAATACCAGTAGGACGCCAACCTCACAGCGAGCAGAGGAAGCAGGGTTCCAAGAAACAAGGTCACGTACTTGGGAGAATCAAAAAAACCGAACTCAAAGCGGGAGACGAATGACAGGAGATAGGCAGACGCAATTAATGAGATATGGGTCAAAACAACTATCAGGCGCCTGTATCTTAATATTAATTCTTTCATAAATAATAGACCTCGCAAATCAAATTAAATTATTATCGGCATTAGTTTAACATATATGATGTCAAGAGTCAGACATTTTTTTGTCTCTCTTTCCACCTTCGCTTAGAAGCGCCTTCTTTTGGTGCGCCTTTGCGTGATACAAAGGCTTACACAAGCGAAACAAGAAATCTGTCCAGACTTATAATCCTTACAGTATCCTTTCTAATATCAACATCCTTTTCAGAAACAACCTGATAGGGAATTAATAGAAAGCAGGGAACCGACCTTGTCGGGAAGAATATCCACAAGAATCTGCATAAGCGACAAATCCCTGATGTTCTCCAAATCTCTTATATCCTCCCTGACGAGCCTCTCAATCCTCTGGTTGTGCCATCTCCTCAGCTCTCTTTCACTCTGCTTAAGCAGCGGCTCAGGGAAACCGCCGAACTTGGATATAGCTTCTAATCCCTCACTTACCTCTTTCTCCGATCCCAGAAAAATAATATCTTCAGACGGGACTATCTCATTCTTCCTTTCAAGAAATTCAGCAAGAGTAAATGGGTGAAGACGATAGTAATAATAACGTCCCATCAGAGAATCTCCACCCCTTCTATATATATCAAGTCGTGCGCTGCCAGTCACAAGGATATTAAAATCGCTTTTATGTTTATCAAACTGCCCTTTCAGGTAGTTCTTCCAGTCCTTGTACTTATGGATCTCGTCAAATAAGACAATCTCGGCATCCCCCTTAAACCGCGACTGTAGAATATTCTTCCTGTCATCCCTGTAATCCCAGTTCAGATAATCATATGACTTGAAATAGCTTTCGGCAATATCCTTAGCCAGACATGTCTTCCCAACCTGCCGGGCTCCCCCGATAAAAACCATCTTTTCATGCAGATCCTTCAGAATATGCGAGGTAAGATATCTTTTTTTCACAAAGAGAGTTTACTATTTAATTCGACATTAGTAAAATATTATGGCAAAGTATTTTGACTATAGGAAAAAACATAGATTAGTGTCAAACTCAAAAACCATAACCTAAACCGACATGACATTATTTGTCGCCCCCGATTTATGAAAACCCATCCCCACCCTGACCCTCCCCTTGAAGGGGAGGGAACAAAAAGTTTCCTCTCCCTCAGGGAGCGGATTAAGGTGAGGGTGGGGTAAGTATTTTCTCGGTAAAACTTAAAACTGCCTCTAATGCGTTACCCCTTCCCGCCTGACGACCTTGAGGGCAGTCAATAAAATGATTTTTAGATCAAAAAGGAAGGAACGATGCCTCAGATAGTATTCATCAAATTCTACCTTAACTGGAATTGGAAGCTCATCCCGACCGTTGATCTGCGCCCATCCGGTAAGACCGGGCATAAGGACGTGCATACCTTTTTGGGTTCTCAATTCAATGAGGTCATCCTGATTAAACAGTGCAGGACGAGGTCCAACAAAACTCATATCTCCATTTAATATGCTGATAAGCTGGGGCAGTTATCCAGGCTCGATTTGCGCAGGAACTTTCCAATCGGCGTCAGGTATTGGTCAGGGTTTGATAGACGATGAGTAGCAACCGGAGGGGTGTCAACCAGCATAGTGCGGAACTTGGGCATCTTGAAGATAGAATTGTCTTTTCCAATCCTGTCAGACCAGTACAAAACAGGCCCCTTGGAGGTCAGCTTCACCAATAATGCAAGAAATAGCATCGGAACGCTGGATATGATAAGTAGAAACAGAGACAATGTAAAATCAAACAATCTTGTCATAATCACAATAACCGACTTCTCGCCAAGACGCTAAGACGCCAAGGTCTTAACCCGCCCAAAAGGCTTTTATCTTTTGCCCTCTTTGCGGCTCTGCGGCTTTGCGTGAGACAAGGCATTTAAAGGCTTTTCTCTCGCCCGTTCGCTTCGCTCTCTCAAGTCGCCAAGACGCCAAGGGTTTAACCCAAAAAAAAAAGGCTTTTATGTTTTTACCTCTCTTTGCGCCTTTGCGACTTTGCGTGAGAAAAATCTTTGCCTCTCGCCCGTTCGCCTGCGCTCACTCAAGACGCCAAGGTCTTAACCCACCCAAAAGGCTTTTATCTTTTGCCCTCTTTGCGGCTCTGCGGCTTTGCGTGAGACACAGCCCTACTTATGCTCAGGTACTAGACGGAATGCCTTAATATGTTTCGGGGAATAAATCCTGAAATCTTTATGATCGAGTGTAAAGATTGTTTTGATATTTTCCACCTCGGCTAAGACGATTATAGATGCATCTGTAAAGTCAATTGGCAAATCCTTGTATTGCTTCATCAACTGCCGTATTCGCGGCATCTCCTGCGAATCACCACCCCGGACAATAATCCATGCCGATTCAATAAACTCTAAACAGAGGTCTTGTGCAACAGGAGAAAAATTCAAGAGATACATGGTCTCCGTCAGCACAGGCCAATTTGTAATCAGTGGCTCTTTGATTAGCTTTAATGATTTCTTACAAAGATTATGATAT
>JACQYJ010000200.1 GCA_016208525.1 Deltaproteobacteria bacterium
GCAAGCCTTACTACGAGATATTCCCGAAGACGGACGGGCCGACGGAAGGCTGCCGCAAGGCGCTGGAGCGGCTGGAGGATGGAGAAGAAGAGATTGCCGTGCCCGCCATGGACAGGGTCTTCAACGCGAAATTCTTTCTCGTGCGGGACGCGGACGGCGCCTACCTTTATTCCCTGCATATCCTGCAGGATGTCACCGAGCGCAAGAAAGCGGAGAAAGACCTCCATGATCTGTTCCTGGCGGCCATGGAAAGCCTGGCCTCCGCCATCGAGGCGAAGTCGCCGTGGACCCGCGGCCATTCCGAACGGGTCGCGGACTACGCGCTAAAAATCGGGGCGGGCATGGAGTTGCCGGACGACGAGTTGGAGAAGCTGCGCATCGCCGCGCTGCTGCACGACATCGGCAAGATCGGCACGGATGACGGCATCCTCGACAAGCCGGGAAAATTGACCGGCGCCGAATACGACTCGATCAAGCGGCATCCGGGCAAGGGCGCGGAGATGCTCGCGCCGATCAGGCAGTTGCACGACATTATCCCCTGGATACGCGGGCACCACGAGCGCTTCGACGGCACGGGTTACCCGGACGGACTCAGGGGCGAGGACATACCGCTCTATGCAAGAATCCTGGCGGTGGCCGACACCTTCGATTCCATGACTGCGGAACGCCCTTACCGCACGACCCCCGGCAAGGCGCAGGCGCTGGAAGAGATCCAACGGCACGCCGGAACCCAGTTCGACCCCAGGATGGTAGAGGCGTTTCTGCGGGTTGAAGCGCCGGCGTCTCCGAATTAAGGGGACATCATATCTAATTCCCCTATTTGAAAGGCAGTTGCCTGGTTAAAAAGTGTGGGACAGGTTCCATTTTTGCTTCCACATCTTTTTAGAATCCCCTGGCCCTCCTCGAAGAGGATGCAATCCTCATCGCCTCTCTGTATTTGGTAACAGTTCTCCTTGCGATCTCTATTCCAGACCTCTTTAACAACCCCATTATGCATTCATCACTATACGGTTTTTTGGGGTCTTCCCCCTCTATGATCCTCTTTATCATGTCCTTCACGCTTCCAGAGGCAGCAGCATAATCCCCTTATCCAGGAACTCCTTCTGAAACCTGACTATGCTCTCAGTAGCCTTGCATATAGTCCTCTGCCTCTGCTGGATGCTTTTTATGAACCATGAGGCGGACCTCGCCTTATCCTGGATATATTCCTTTGATGCAGCGCCCTTTTCCATGCCCTTTACTGAATTTTTATAGAACTCATTCAACTTCAGCCTTGGGATACCGCCTTCGTTCGGCATGACTACATATTCCCTGCCGACTTTAAACACATATACATCAGGGATTATGTAAGCGGCAGGCTCCTGCTGAAATGGACGTCCAGGCTTAGGTTCTAAGGCTGAGATGGCCTTAACGGTCAGCATTACATCTTCCATCGTGGCGCCCGACACCTTGGCCAGTCCCTTATAATCCCTCTTTTCCAGGAATGGAAGGCAGTCGGATACTACCTTTTCTATAAGCGGGTTTCCTATGCCGAGCGCCCTGATCTGTAAAAGGAGGCACTCCTTCAGGTCTCTGGCGCCTACCCCCGGAGGGTCAAAACCCTGGACAACCCCGCTTAACACATTTTCTACATCAGCCCTGGCGACCCTGAGGGAATCGGCTATTTCCTGAGTAGAAGCCTCCAGGTATCCATCCTCATTTATGTTCCCTATAAGGGCCTCACCTATCTCTAACGTCTTATCGTCAGTATCAGAGAGTCCGAGCTGCCATAGCAGATGTTCTTAGAGGGTGGTTTTGTGCGGGGTAAAACTCTCAAATCCTGCCTCACCGTCTTTGTCTCTATAAGTAGTAGACACAGGTTTATCAAATTCGCCTGCGCTCAGGTAGCTGTCCCAGTCTTCCTCGGAAAGACGCTCCTCCTTTATTACTTCCTCCTCCTCGATCCCGGCCTCCAGGTCCTCTTCAAGAAGTGGATTTTCCTCAAGCTCATGCTGAATAGCCTCCACCAACTCAAGCTTTGAGAGCTGGAGCATCTTTATGGCCTGCTGAAGCTGGGGTGTCATAACAAGTTGCTGGGTCAGTTTATGATAGAGTCTTGTTTCTAAGGCCATAATTTCCCTAATGCGGAGGTCGGAGTGCGGAATTCGGAATAAAACCATTTCTTATTCCGCAGTCGCCATTCCGCAATCCGCATTTTAAAGTCTGAACTTCTCACCAAGATAAACCCGTCTTGCCCTTTCGCTATTGGCAATCTCTTCAGGGGACCCGGTCTCTATGATCTTACCATCGCTCAGTATGTACGCCCTGTCGCATATCCCAAGGGTTTCTCTTACGTTATGATCAGTAATCAATACACCTATCCCTTTGGACTTTAGATGTGTTATAAGCCCCTGTATGTCAATAACCGCTATAGGGTCTATCCCCGCGAACGGTTCGTCCAGCAATATAAAAGAGGGGGATATGACAAGGGCCCTTGCTATCTCAACCCTCCTCCTCTCCCCTCCTGAGAGTGAGTAGGCCCGACTGTCAGCGAGGTGGGAAATTCCAAGCTCCCCCATTAAGGAAGAAAGTCTCTCTTCCCTTTCCTCCCTCGCAATGGGGATGGTCTCCAGTATCGCCAGTATATTTTCCCTTACAGTGAAGCCCGACAACCATGTAAAAACTGGTAGTTTTCCCGGCACCGTTTGGTCCCAGGAGGCCCGCCACCTCTCCAGCTTTCAGGTGGAGGCTCACTCCGTCCACCACCCTCCTCCCCCTGAAGGCCTTAGTTAGGCCCTTCGCCTGTAGTATCTTCAAAGGCCCCCTCCTTCCTGGGATGGATTACAGCCCTGGTCCCACCTTCAACTGTGGTCCTGTCCTCATCAAGAAAATATATAATCTTGTCGCCGGATACTATGTCCTTTCCCTGCCAGACCTTTGGGTTTCCTGTAAGGACTATCTTTCTCTCTGTGTTAAGAAAAAGAGCGCTGTCGGCCACTGCAATCTTGTCCTGCTGCGTTATCCTGACATTCCCTGTAGCCACCACCTCCCTAAGCTCTTTGCCGTCGTCTGTATAAGTAGCCGTAAGCTCATTGGATGTTATTGTCATATCCTTTTGCCTGGCAACAACATTCCCCCTGAAGGTCACCCTGTTTGCCCTGGTTTCGGCCTCCATGCTGTCGGAAGTAATGTTGATAGGGTCTTTACTCCCCTCCGCTGCAAACATCAGAGATGGAAGGGAGAGCAGAAGGATGAAGAATAAAAAATGAAGGATGAGGGATGAGGGATGAGGGATGTATTTAATGATTCCGCATTCCGCATTCCGCATTCCGCAATAGCTGTTCACTGTTTCCCCCATTCGCCGGTAGATAGAACCGCCTTCACGCCTTTTTTTATAATAACCCGCTCCCGCTCTATATCTGCCACCATTCCCACACCCTCCATATCTATCACTTTACCTTTCATGAAAACCTTCGATTCAGTAGCAACGATCTTTTTATCTGAGTAATACCTCAGAAAATTCGACCTCAAGGTATATCCGTCACTGCTGACTATCCTGACATCCCCTGATACAGCGAGATCGTTAGTATTGTTGAATACCTCTCCCTTGTTCCCTGTCAGTTCAATCCTTTTGTCTCCGTTGCCAAAGAAAACTACTTTAGGCGCATCAAGTCGGGTCACTCCCTCTTCCCTGAAAAAATCAGCCGATCTTGCCCTTAGTTCCCATTCCGTCTTCCCGCCTATGGCCCTCGTTAAATGGACACCCTCTATCTTTAGATCTGGTATTATCCTGGGAAGATTAAAAGAGGCGCCTTCCCGTCCCATCCAGATGTATAAGAATCCGGCCACTGTGATCGAAACAAGGAATATGAGGGATATTACAAGGTACTTGAATATCTTAAATAGCGGGGTCGGCATACAAAAACTATACCAAACAATTTTATTGAAGTAAAGTTCATTTCCGATACCTTGATGTCGCGTCTTCCCACTTACCCTGGGCCTTGAGTATAAGTTCACACACCTCTCTTACAGCGCCCCTTCCCCCAGGCATCGAAGTCACATAATCTACAGATATTTTTAACTCTTCACCGGCATCAGCAACAGATATCGCTAAACCGGACCGCCTCATAACAGGCATATCTACTAAATCGTCTCCGACATAGCAAACCTCTTCACCTTTAAATCCTTTTTCACTCAATATCCGTTCAAATACAGGAAGTTTATCCTTTGCGCCCTGATAGACCATATCTATCCCGAGGTCTCTGGCCCTGTGCAGAACAACCCTGGATTCTCTTCCTGTCAGCAATGCGACACCCACCCCGCTTCTCATAAGCATCCTTATCCCATGACCATCCTTTACATCAAAGGCCTTCACCTCTTCGCCGCTGTCTGCAAAGACAACCCTGCCATCTGTCATGACGCCGTCTACGTCCAGTAATAATAACCTTATTGCCTTTGCCTTTTTCTCTGCCTCTACCTTTGTCGCTTTGACTTTCTCAGCGGAGTATCTATCTATAATTCTCTGAACCAGCCTCCACCACCTCCTTGCCGATAATGGAATCCTCCGCCCAGTCTCCTCCCTTAACAAGAAAATCCGGTTTCAGATAGGTTATCAACCTAAGCGGGTCAAGTTCCGGGAAAATAGTCACATAGTCGACACATCCGAGGGCTGCCAGAACCTCAGCCCTCTGCTCTTCGGGGATTACAGGCCTGCTGTCCCCCTTTAATGCCCTTACGGAGGAATCGCTGTTGACTGCAACGATAAAGATGTCTCCATATTCCCCGGCCTCCTGCAGATACCTTGTATGGCCAACATGAATCAGGTCAAAACATCCGTTGGTAAATGCGACCTTCCTCCCGGACTTCTTGGCCTTGTCCACAATCTCTTTCAACTCGTCCCAGCTCTTTATCTTATCTCTCATGCGGCTGATTTTAGATTCTATGGAAGGCCTTTGTCAAGAAAAGGTTGACATTAAGGCTGTAATTAAGTACGATCCCATGACTTTCATTGGTTTTCTCTGTTTCTCCAGCGCTATAGACAGTTCAACGATATGTAACAAGCTCACCTTGACAGCACCCAAATAATCGCTTAATGTTTCAAAAATAAGTGCCTTGAAGCTGGATAAAGCGCTCTTCTAATGTTATGGCAAGCTTAAGGAGGAGGGACATTATGAAAAAACATGTCATATTTACTGTTCTGATAACCTTACTGCTTATTATCCTTCAGAGAGAGGATGCCGAAAGGTTAAATTTCCTGTGGTTAAATGAGTCTAACGATATCAGACCGGTAAAGACAGACCCCAATCCTGTTATCCCTGTGACTGTCCCAGCTTACAGCCAAACCGATGCGGAGTGCGACAGCGACACTTATATTACGGCATACCAGAAACCGGTCAGAGAGGGGACAATCGCCATAAGCAGGGACCTGGAGAGCGAGTTTGGCTGGCGACTGGGAGACAAGGTTCATATTGCAGGCCTGGGAGTATTTGAAGTCTGGGATAGAATGCATCCAAGATGGAAGAAACGGGTTGACATATTCTTCCATGATACGGAGAAGGCGGCGTCATTCGGGATAAAACAGACCCAGATGATAAAGATGGACAAAACTGTGCCGCAAGGGACATAGGCGGTCTAAGCGCCTTAATGAATAAATACTCCTACCTGCCCTGCATACTACTGCAAGGAAAATCTCCTAATACTAATTGGCTATCAAATGAGCCTCTTGCAAAAGTCTTTTTGTAGTTCGACAGGCTCACCACGAACGGGAAAAAGTCAATGATTTCAACCAGACCACCGTTCACCCTGAGCTTGTCGAAGGGTAATTTCGGACTTTTGCAAGAGCCTCAAACATTAAAATCCATAACGCCTTCATAATATACCAGGTAAGCTTTCAATAACACCTAAAAACTGCAAACCTCAACGACCCCGTAGGGTTCAGCTTTACGATAGGGAGTGTGGGGATTTTGAATTAGAGGGAGAAGCCGACACTTGACAGTGTTATGCGCCGGTGGTAGGGTCAGGGAAAAAGATGTAGGAGGTTTTACTCATG
>JACQYJ010000198.1 GCA_016208525.1 Deltaproteobacteria bacterium
AAAACAGGGTAACTAAAGTGGAAGCTATCAGGATAATGACAGGCGCTCCTGTCCCCGAAGGCGCAGACACAGTTGTCATGGTGGAGGATACTTCGATGGATGGGGAAAGGGTAAAGGTCTTCCGGGAGACCCATCTCGGTGAGAATATAAGGAGGACAGGGGAGGACATAAAGACAGGACAGCTTGTCGTGCCTAAAGGCGCTGTCATAAGACCGGCCGAGGTTGGCATTATGGCGACTTGCGGCAGGGCCTTTGTCTCAGTCTATCAGCGGCCCAGGGTTGCAGTGGTCTCTACCGGTGATGAACTGGTTGATGTGGATGAGGAGATAACGGAAGGGAAGATCGTTACATCCAACAGCTATACCCTTTCCGCCATGGCAGCCGATTGCGGGGCCGACGCCTTTCAGCTTGGCATTGCCAGGGACACCAGGGAGGCCTTAAAAGAAAAGCTGCGTCAGGCCCTTCATGCCGATGCAATAATAACATCGGGAGGTGTTTCAGTAGGGGACTTTGATTTTGTAAAGGATGTCCTGAAGGAACTTGGCTCGGAGATGAAATTCTGGAAGGTGGCGATGAAGCCGGGAAAACCTCTCGCCTTCGGAACCATAGGAGGCAAGCCCGCCTTTGGCCTTCCTGGAAACCCTGTATCCTGTATGGTCTGTTTTGAGCAGTTCGTGAGGCCTTCCATTCTGAAGATGATGGGCCACAACAGGATATACAGGCCTGTAATCAATGCAACTCTAAAAGAGGATATAAAGAAGAAGACCGGCAGGAAGCACTTCATCTGCGCCTTTGCGAGGTTTGAAGAAGGACAGTATACGGTAACGACCGCTGGAGACCATGGCTCAGGGATACTGAAGTCGATGGTTGCAGCCAACGCCCTTCTCATATTCCCCGAAGAACTATCCCTTCTCAAGGCTGGAGACAAGGTAAAGGTCCAGCTTATAGACAGGACGTTCGACTATTCTGAGGCGCCCGGGTACTGACTCTTTTAACGCTTCAAGACCTCAATCCCCCTTTCCCAAAGACAAATCGAGCCTTCCAACGCCCCGTGGATACAAACAACCTCGCAGGCAAATTAATCCAAATAATGCAATTAACCACGGAGACACGGAGTTACAGAGAAATCTCTAAAATATTTTTATGCAGAATCAAAAAGGCCTCTTTCTCAGTGTCTCTGTGCCTCTGTGGTTATATTTTTGATTCAAAATGCATTTTTCGGGTTGACGCTTCTAACGAACGTCGTCTCGATTGCGACTTTGACGTTATCCTGCCAGCAATTCTTGACACCAGGATAGCCGAGTGTTAATCTGCTCCAATGCCTGATGCAGCTCGCTATAGACACCAAAGTCTTTATCTTCGCCCTTCTCAATAAATCTCATGATTGAACTTAAACATCTCTCTCTCTCTAACATCCTTACAAACATAAACATTACATTTCCTGAAGGCGGATATATTGGAATTGCCGGGCCCAACGGCTCAGGTAAAAGCAGCCTTGCGAGGATTATAAAAGGAATTCAAGACCCGTCGCGGGGAGAGGTATATATCAACGGGGAGATCAGACCTAAAGGCAAGGTGTCAAGTGGCATAGGCCTCCTCCTTTCCAGCCCTGAGAACCAGCTTGTCTCTTCATCAATAGAAGAGGATGTCGCATTCGGCCTTGAGAATATGAACCTGCCTTCTCTGGAAATCGCAAAAAGGACGGAGGAGGCCCTGAAATTAGGAGACCTTTGGGAGTTAAGGGATATCCCGGCCCATCATCTCTCTGCCGGACAGCAGCAGATGCTGGTTATTGCAGGAATAATGGCCATGCAGCCGGGATACCTCATTATTGATGAAGGGACATCTATGATAGACCCTCAGGGAAGGGTTACTGTTCTTGACGCCGTAAAAAAGATTAACAGGGAGAAGGGTGTCGGGGTCATACATATATCCCATGACCTCAGTGAGATCATCGTGGCCCGGACGATATTTATCCTTGACAGGGGAAATGTTGTATGGGGCGGCGAGCCGTCAAAACTCCATCACCAGGAACCTTTACTTAGGGGCCTTGGCATGGAGCTCCCGCCGCTACTAAAATTGAAATCCCTGATGATCAGCAGCGGCTATGATATAAGTGATAAGGCCATGACTGCGGAGGAGATGGCGGATGAGGTAATAAAGGTCATAAGCCGGTCTGTTTAAGTTATTTTGTAACTACTCACCACTGAGACACAGAGAGCACGGAGTTTCACGGAGGTTAACAATTTCAAAAGCCAAAGCCCAAATGCCAAAAGTGTTGCCATTTAGACATTTGCCATTCATTTATCATTTGGATTTTGGCATTTGGATTTTTCTTTTCGTTTATCTATTTTTGAGTAATCATCTCCGTGTCTCTCTTTGTTCTCTGTGTCTCCGTGGTTTTTTTATTATTTCTTTTTTGCTGCTAAGTAGTAACGTTATTTTATCCCCGCCTTTTCTAAATCCCCCACTACTACCATGACGTAATTATCCGGATTCAGGTACTTCCGGGCAACCGTCAGAATGTCGTCCTTTGTAAGGGAATTTATAATCTTAGGATACCTGTCCGGGTAATCGAGACCAAGGTTGAATAATTCAATGGCTGTAAGCATGCCGGCGATCTTTTTGTTTGTATCAAGCTTAAGCGGGAAACTCCCGGTCAGATATGCCTTTGCGTCCTCAAGTTCCTTGTCAGTCACAGGCGCCGATCTTATCCTTTCCATCTCCTTTAAGACCTCTTCAATGGCCACTTTAGCTGATTCATTTTTTGTCTGAACACCCACATTAAAGTAACCGGAGTATTTCATGGGCGCGAAATAGCTATGGACATCATAGGCAAGACCCTTGTTGTCCCTGATGTTGTCCATAAGCCGGGATGTGAAGCCGCCGCCGCCCAGGATATAGTTCATTAGATATGCGGCATAGTAGTCGGGGTTTTCGCGCTCTATGCCAATGTGCCCAAGTACTATGTTGGCCTGGGTTATCTTCTTGTTTATCGGCTTCACTATCTTCCGGCTTATAGATTTTACAGGTGGGAATACAGGATTTACGACCTCTCTTTTCTTCCAATCCTTCAGATATCTGTTCAGTTTCGAGACTATCTCTTCTTCCGTAACATCCCCAACCACTGCCATTATGGTGTTATTAGGGATGTAGTGGGCCGCATGGAACTTTACAATATCGTCCCTGATGATCCTGTCGAGAGTTTCCGGCAAACCTTCTGCAGGCCTGCCGTAAGGATGATCTCCAAAAACGGTCTTGGCAAACTCCTTTCCTGCCACGGCAGAGGGGTTCTCTTTCTCTTTTTCAATGGACGCCTTCGTCTCCCTGACCTTCCTCCTGATTTCGTCCTCAGGGAAAACAGGGTTAGTCAGTATGTCCGAAAGGATATCGAGCCCCAGGTCAAGGTCTTTTTTCAGGACGGTCAGATTTACGGCAGCCGAGTCATCCCCTCCCGATGCCCCGATGCTCCCCCCCACAAACTCTATCTCTTCAGCTATCTGGGAAGAACTCCTTTTCTTCGTGCCTTCTGTCAATAATCCGGCAGTAATGTGGGCAAGACCGGCCCTGTCTGAAGGCTCCAGCACTTGCCCTGCCTTTATCAGCATATTTATGGTCACCGAAGGTATGGTATGTCTCTCGGAAAGGAGAAGGACCATGCCGTTATCAAGAACTATCCGCTTCCCCAATGGAGCAGCATAGGCAGCCGACCCCGTAAATAAAACAAGTGATATTATTAGAAACCGTGATACAGCGCCTATCTTATTTTTCACAATAACCTCCGTATATATTAATGACAAAATCGTAAAACTCTGTTTTCCACCGCCGCGCAGAGGCAGGGAGAAGAAATATATGTCCACAGATTTCGCAGATTAGCACAGATTACAAAAGTAGGCGCTTCTAAGCGAAGATTTAAAATCTGTGTAATCTGTGGATTAAAAAGCTTTTGCTCTGCGCCTCAGCGTCTCTGCGGTTAAATTTATCGAATCAATTAATCTTATCAGAACCTGAAATGAGTGCAACAGGTTTATTATTCCCCTGCTCCCTGCGCTGTCGAACAGCCTCGTAAAGCATGATGGTCGTTGACATGGCCAGGTTCAGGGAATCGGCCAGGCCCATCATAGGTATTCTAACAAGTAAATCCGCGATCGAAAGCCATGATTCACTCAACCCTTCATGCTCACTACCCATCACAATGGCGCAAGGTCCACCAAGGTTGGCATCGAAATACTCCAGTTCTGCATGTGGTGAAGTGGCAATCGTCTTTATCCCTTTTTCTCTCAGCCAGTTAACGGACTCAGAAGCTGTGGTCTTAACCACGGGGACAATAAATACTGTTCCTATGCTGGCCCTTACAACATTGGGATTATAGATATCGGTGCTTTTGCCGCATACAATGATGCAGTCAACTCCTGCCGCATCTGCTGAACGGAGAATGGCCCCAAGGTTTCCCGGCTTTTCAACACCTTCAACAACAATAATAAGTGGAGGGTTTTTCAGAGGAATCTCATTTAAGGTTTTAATCGGCTGTTTTGCAACCGCAATAAGGCCAAAAGAGTCTTCCCTGTAAGCCATCTTCTCAAAGACATGGGCGCTTACCGGAATCAGTTCAGCGCTCTGCGCAGCTGCCGCCTTCAGTATTAAATCCTCTTCAGACCCTTTGAAGAGAGCGTCACAATAAAAGAGTCTTTTTATACTGACGCCGCCCTTTATAGCGAGAGCCAGCTCCTTGATCCCTTCGATCAACATTAATCCAGTCAGATCCCTTTGGCGCCGGTCTGTCAGCTTGACGGCATCTCTGACCTTTGGGTTCTTGGCACTTGTTATTACCTCTGAACTCCTTACTCCCGACTCCTTACTCCTGACTGTCATGTTGTCCATCTCGCATGTGCCCCGCTTGGAAGGAGCCTGCCTGATATTTCTGAAATCACCATCTCCCCGTTGGACAAGCTCCCTCGCCTTCCCTGCATCATCTCTGCCAGGAGGTTCTGTAATACAAGGGGAGTAAAACCAGGGGAGTGGCAACTCAGATGGATAAAAAGGGGCTTCTCACTTAAGAGCTTGCGGCAGTCGAGCAGAAACTTCAGAAGGTCATCTTCTATCTTCCATATCTCCCCACTGGCGCCGCGGCCAAAGGATGGGGGATCAAGCATGATGGCATCATACCTCTTTCCTCGCCGTATCTCTTTCTGGACAAATTTTACAACATCATCAACGATCCACCTGACAGGTCTATCGCTTAGACCTGAAAGGACTGCGTTCTCTCTTGCCCAGTCAACGACCCCCTTTGATGCGTCGAGGTGGCAGACGGCAGCCCCTGCCCTTAGAGCTGCCATGGTGGCCCCGCCGGTATAGGCAAACATATTAAGGAGGTTTATCGGCCCTTTGGCCTCTCTGATCCTCTCCTCTATCCAGTCCCAGCTTTCACCATGTTCAGGGAATACCCCGAGGTGGCCGAAGCCTGTAGGTTTTATAAAAAACTTGAGACCCCGGTATTCTATCTCCCATCTCTCAGGTAAACGTCTCTTAAATTCCCAGTTGCCTCCTCCTGTAGAACTCCTTATATATACTGCATCTGCTCCCTGCCATTCCTTTTCAGGAAGGCCCGGAGACCATACCGCCTGAGGTGAGGGACGGACCAATAGATATGGACCCACGCGCTCAAGCTTGCTCTCCTTACCCGAATCTAAGAGCTTATACCCCATCTTAATGTCTTTACTCTTCATTTATTCTCTGTGACCTCTGTGAAATCAGCGGCTAAAGTCATCTTATTATGATTAAGTTTTTAGGAATGATATATCAAGGAATGCAAGCTGTCAAAAGGAAATAAAAAAGCCCCATCCATTTCTGGATGAGGCTTTTA
>JACQYJ010000199.1 GCA_016208525.1 Deltaproteobacteria bacterium
AAGGATGAGGGATGAGGGATGAAGGATGAGGGACGAGGGATGAAGGAGTAAATGGAATCGTACATACAACAATTTTCAATATTGGCTGTGCCGATCCTTTTGGCTGTTACCTTTCACGAGGTTGCACACGGGATGGTGGCATACAGACTTGGCGACCCTACTGCAAGGAATGCCGGACGGCTTACCCTTAACCCACTGGCTCACCTTGACCTGGTTGGAACACTTGTGTTTCTTGTCACAAGGATGATAGGGTGGGCAAAGCCGGTGCCTGTAAACGCGCTTTACTTCAAGAACCCGAGGAAGGGGATGCTGTGGGTGGCTCTGGCGGGGCCAGCGACAAACATGGCGCTTGCCGTGCTCAGCGCCCTGCTCTTAAGATGGCTGCTTAATCTTCACCTTCCTGCCGACTCTCAATGGGGGGCAGTGGCAGTCCCTATTGGCCAGATGGCATACGTCAGTGTCCGCTTGAACGTAGGGCTTGCGATATTTAACGTGATCCCGATCCCGCCGCTGGACGGCGGGAGGATCATGGTCGGGATACTCCCGGAAAAACAGGCGATCTCCTATGCAAAGCTTGAATCCTTTGGTTTTCTGCTCTTGTTACTCCTGATATTTTCAGGGATTGTTGAGTATGTAGTCTTCCCTATAATCCTGGCAATTGTAAATCTGTTGCTGGGGTAACTATTCCAAATTAAAATTACAGAGGTTTCTATGTATGAGTCCTACCGTCTTCATCTTTGGGAAATACCGCTTTTATTTTAACTCACGTGAAGAGACAAGGATGCACGTCCATATCCAGTCAGCAAACGGAGAGGCTAAGTTCTGGCTGGAACCACTGATTGCCCTCTCTGATAGTTATAGTCTAAAGACATCGGAACTGAAGGAGATTCAAAAGATTGTGGAGGATAGAAGAAATGAGATCATTGAAGCATGGAAAAAACATTTCATCAACAAGCGTTGAGAATATAACTCCATTTGGAATCTGGCTTCTTGTTGAAAATGAGGAGTATTTTTTAAGCTACAAGGACTACCCCATGTTTTTAGATAAACCGATTCGGCAAATTCTTAACATGGAACAGCAGTTCAACCATTTATACTGGCCCGATATGGATATTGACCTGGAACTGGAATCAATAAAAGCTCCTGAGAAATACCCACTTATTGCTGCCTAAATTGCAGGGTGGCTGCGCCCGCCAAACATGAATTGCATACTGATAGTTTCGTAGGGTGCGTCCCACGCACCATTACATATTGATATGATGTGTCCGAATACCGCACAGTAAGGATGGGTGCAGTGAAACGCAACCAATCGTTTAACGCCGGTTTTGTGTGATGGGTTCCACCCATCTACATTGCTGCATAAAGTAGGGTTGGCTGCGCCCACCAAAACATGAGTTGCATCGGTGGGACAGGCTTCCAGCCTGTCAGACACAGGCAAGTTGCCTGTGCCACTGATTTTCAGTAGAATATATTTTGCAAGGAGGTCATAATGGAACGCATAGCAAAAGTTCATATTGAAAAGCTACCGGAGGGATATTTCCTGGCTACTTCTGACGACATTCAGGGGCTGGTTGCTCAGGGCAGGACGGTTGCAGAGACTCTCGAAATAGCAAGGGATGTCGCTCGGAGATTGCTGGAGGCGAGAGAGGAACGCCACGAGACAGCAGAGTTGCCAACTGTTACAAATTCATTTGATTACCCATTGGTTGTTGGGAACTGAGATGGGGCGTTTATCCGGTTTCCGGTATCGGGATGTTGTTAAGAAGCTTAGAACCCTGGGATTTGCCTTTGACCGGCAAGCAGCTGGGAGTCACGAAATCTGGTACAATGCGGGAACAGACCGATATACAACCGTGCCAAATCATCCCGGAGATATGCCGGAAGGGACATTGCGGGCAATACTGAGGCAAGCGGGCATAGAGCCGGAAGAATTCTTAAATGCTTGAGTAACAGGCGTTGCATAGGTGGGACAGGCTTCCAGCCTGTCAAACACAGGCAAGATGCCTGTGCCACTGATGATTGTATAATTAGGTAAAAAGGAGGTTGAGGTATGAAAGGTATTACCTTTGACGAAGCATTGGAGCTTGTGGAATCTCTGCCTGAAGAGCAGAGAGAGACGCTTGTCGAGATTATTAAGAGGCGTTTGATTGAAGAGAGGAAGAATAAGCTTGCCAGGAGCATAAAAAAGGGCAGGGAGGAATTTGCATCCGGCAAAATCAGAAAGGGAAATCTGGAGGATCTTATGCGCGAGCTTTCCAAATGAGAACCCTCATTTGGAGCAACACGTTTGTCAGGGCCTTTAAACGGGTTATCCGAAAACGACCTGACTTACACAAAGATATAGAGGATACCTTAAGGGATTTGGCTAAAGACCCCTTTGCTCCATATCTTGTAACTCATAAGCTCAAAGGGAAACTATCAGGTGCGTGGGCTTGTAGCGCAGGATATGACCTACGTATAATCTTTGAATTTGTGGAGGATAAAGGGGAAAAAGAAGATGCAATATTTCTGATTGAAATTGGAACGCATGATGAAGTTTATTGAAACGTAAGTAAGAATGAAGGAGTTTATTTGTGAATAAGAAACGTATAGTGAGCGGGATGCGCCCCACCGGGAAGCTCCATCTTGGGCATTTCCACGGGGTGCTTTCAAGCTGGCTGGAGCTTCAGGATGATCATGAATGCTTCTTCTTCTCTGCGGACTGGCATGCCCTTACCACAGAGTACGCAAACCCGGGCTTTGTAAGGGAAAGCATAGACGACCTGTTCCTTGACTGGCTTTCTGTCGGCATAGACCCTGAAAAGTGCGTTATGTTCCGTCAGTCGGCAATCCTTGAGCATGCTGAGCTTCATCTGCTCCTCTCCATGCTTACCCCTGTTCCATGGCTTGAAAGGAACCCGACCTATAAGGACCAGCTTGAGGAACTGAAGGAGAAGGAGCTTAACACCTATGGATTCCTGGGATATCCCATCCTTCAGGCGGCAGACATCGTAATATATAAGGCCAATGCTGTACCGATAGGGCTTGATCAGCTCCCGCATCTGGAGTTGACGAGGGAGATAGCAAGGAGGTTCAACTTCCTTTATAAGAAGGAGGTCTTCCCGGAGCCTGTTGCCATGCTGACCAGGACATCCAGGTTGCTTGGAACCGATGGAAGGAAGATGAGCAAGAGTTACGGGAATGCCATTTACCTCTCCGACAGCAGGGATGAGGTTAAACAGAAGCTTTCCACCATGTTTACCGACCCGCAGAGGCTCAGGCGCACTGATCCAGGGGACCCTGATGTCTGCGCCATATTTACAATGCATAAACTCTATTCTCCCCTGAACGAAGTTGAGGAGATAGACAGGGAGTGCAGGAAGGCCGGGATAGGGTGTGTTGACTGCAAGAAGAGGTTGATTGTCAGGCTGAATGATGCCCTGGAGCCTATAAGGGAGAAAAGGGCCGGGTATGCCGCTGATCAAAAAAGGGTAAAGCAGATAGTGTCTGATGCGACTGAGAAGGCAAGGGGTATTGCAAAGAAGACAATGGAAGAGGTAAGAGAAGCAGTTGGAATATAATGAGTTACAGCGTTAAATTACAGGCATTTGAAGGTCCTCTTGATCTCCTCCTTCACCTCATAAAGAAAGCCGAGATAGATATCTATGACATCCCGATTGCCGATATAACGAGGCAGTATCTTGATTACATCGAGATAATGAAGACCCTTAACCTTGATGTGGCAGGGGAGTTCCTGGTTATGGCCGCGACCCTCCTGCATATCAAATCCAGGATGCTGCTTCCAGTTTCCGAAGAGGCTGAACAGGAAGAGGAAGACCCCAGGGCTGACCTTGTTAAACAGCTCCTTGAATATCAGAATATCAAAGAGGCCGCCTTCTACCTTGATAAGAGAGATATGCTTGAGAGGGATGTCTTTGTCAGAAGGGCCTTTCCTGAAGAGTCTGATGCGGAGGAACAGCAGCAGGGTGTTGACCTGGAGGGGGTTACACTATTTGACCTTATTGAGGCATTCAAGAAGGTAATAGCTGATCTGCCTGAAGAAGCGGCCCATGAAGTTTTTGCTGAAAGGGTATCAATGAGCGACAAGATATCCTTCATTCTCGAAAAGATCAGCTCAGAAGATAACATCTCGTTTTACGACCTGCTCAAAGGGGCAAGGGGCAGGCAAGATGTCATTGTGACATTCCTGGCCATACTGGAGCTTATGAAGCTGAAGATGATAAAGGCCCATCAGGCGCAGGCCTGCGGACCGATTTGGGTGTATAAGGCAGTGAATGAAGAGGCAGTGGTCAGTGATCAGTGATCGGTGGCCGGTTTTTCTGACCACTGACAGCCGACCACTGGCCACCAATGAGGGGACTGTCCCAATTTACGGACGTAGCGAAGCGGAGTCGTAGAATAGGGACTGTCCCCGGTTTGCTGAGGTGATGGAAAATGAAAGAGACGAAAGACGATTTGAAAGCTATAGTAGAGGCCCTTATATTAGCTTCCGAGAAGCCTCTAAGCATCGACAGGATGAAGGAGGTAATCGAGGGGGCTTCGATGCAGGATATCGTGCAGTGCATATCTCTTCTTCAGGAGGAGTATAGAGATGGCAGAGGTTTTTATCTGTCCGAGGTGGCGGAAGGGTATCAGTTCAGGACAAGGCCAAGGTATGCCCCATATCTTCAGAAACTTTACAGGATAAAGGCCCCGAAATTCAGCCAGCCGGCGCTGGAGACACTGGCCATTATTGCGTACAGGCAGCCTATAACAAGGGCAGAGGTCGAGGAGTTGAGGGGGGTTGATGCCGGGGGAGTCATAAAGAGCCTGCTGGACAAGAAGCTGATAAAGATATTGGGGAAGAAGGACGTCCCTGGAAGGCCTATGATTTATGGCACCGCCAGGGAATTCCTGGAGGCCTTCGGTTTGAAAGACCTGAAGTCCCTTCCTACATTGAAAGACATGGCGGAGCTTGGGGAGAGTAAGGAACCGGCACAGACAGAGCTTGTGTTTGAAGGGAATACAGAAGAAGCAGGGGAACAAACAGATGCTTGAACGTATACAGAAGATCATGGCCCAGGGAGGGATTGCATCACGCAGGGAGGCGGAGAGGCTGATCCTTGACGGAAGGGTGACACTTAACGGGAAGGTAGTTGAGGAGCTTGGGACAAAGGCCGATATTGAGAAGGACTATATTAAGGTAAACGGAAAACTGATCACAAGGCCTGAGCCCAAGACTTATGTCATCCTCTTCAAGCCGAGGGGATACGTCACAACCAGCAAAGACCCTGAGGGAAGGCCCACAGTCATGGAGCTGTTGGAGAAGGTGAAGGTCAGGGTCTTCCCTGTAGGCAGACTGGATTACGATACTGAGGGGCTTATACTCTGCACCAATGACGGGGACCTGGCCCACAGGTTCCAGCACCCGAGTCACGAGATACCCAAGACATATCTTGTAAAGGTTGACGGGGTCCCTACGCCTGATGCGATTTCAAAGTTAAGGAATGGCATAAAGCTGAAGGACGGTATGACTGCCCCTGCCAGGGTCAAGATCGTAAGGAAGGCAGAGGCCAACTCCTGGCTGGAGGTAATCATCCATGAAGGGAGGAACCGTCAGATAAAGAGGATGTTTGAGGCCATAGGGCGCTCGGTTATCAAGCTTAAGAGGGAAGGGCTTGCATTCCTTACGCTTGGGGATCTAAAGCCAGGTGAATTCAGGCATCTCACTGCGGAAGAGATACGGAAATTAAAGGAGCTGTGATACAGGATACTCATGCTTTAGATTTAAAAATTACCGGGCTTTTAAAAGTCACCTTTTGAGTGCACAGAGAAAAGATTTAAAAGAAGAGCCTCTTGCAAAAGTCCTTAACCACAGAGGACACCGAGAAAAGATGAGAGGCACAGAGGACAAAATTATAATATTTAAGAAAAACCTCT
>JACQYJ010000202.1 GCA_016208525.1 Deltaproteobacteria bacterium
GCATTAATGGCGGCTCCCAAGACCTTTGGCAAATCATGCCGACAAAACGGTCGCTGCACCTAAATTCCGGCATTTGTAGGCGGTTATCAAGAATAAAGTAATAGGATGGGTGAAACCCATCGGTTAAAGCGCGTTCACAATGATGGGTTCCGCCCTGCTCCACCCATCCTACATGACTGTAAAGCCGATCTGCAAACTCAAAGATGATTTTCCGGTCATACAAATAAAGAGAACCGTCCCCTTTACTTCTTCTATTCGGCCTGTCAAGGTTGACGTTATTGAAAAGGGAATAAGTAAAGAAACCCCTTTCAACCATTCCCTCCTTGCCACTAAAAACCAGTTGCAACTATCTTAAACAAATGCTATCATTTCTTCATGAGCAAAACCGAAAAGCTGTTACAACGGTTCCTGTCAAAGCCAACCGACTTTACCTTTGAAGAGCTTGCAAGGCTCCTCAAGAGCGTCGGATATGAAGAAGAGAAGACCGGGAAGACTTCAGGCTCACGGGTAAGCTTTTATAACAGCAAACTTGATGACATGGTCAAGTTTCATAAACCGCATCCGTCATCCATCATGAAGCGGTGTTATCTGACAGAAATCGAAAGAAAATTAAGAGACAAGGGGGTGATAAAATGAGCGATACCATGACCTATAAAGGATATATAGGCTCTGTCAGCTACAGTGAAGAGGATGAGGTTTTTTACGGTAAGATAGAAGCCATTAATGACCTTATTATGTTTGAAGGAGAAAGCGTTAAAGAGCTTAAGAGCGCGTTCCATGAGGCTGTAGAAGACTATCTTGAGACATGCAAACAAATGGGAAGAGAACCACAAAAGGCCTTCAAAGGCAGCTTCAACGTAAGAGTCCCCTTTGACCTGCACAGAAAGGCGGTAGAAAAGGCAATAAGGCTTGGAATATCCCTTAATCAATTGGTACAAAAGGCATTGGAAGACAAGGTAACGGCTTAGTTAATTGGCCCTGGCCTTTATCATAGCCTCCAGGATTTCAAACTCAGGATCCAGATCATCCCACGCCTTCTTAAACTCCGGGTCCTTCATCTGCTCTGCTATATACTCTTTGAGCGTCCTTCCTCTCATGGCTTACTCCGTATCGTTCAATAAAATCTTATAGCATAAAAGTGATAACAGGCAAGAGGTTTTTTGATACAGTCAAAACGGTTTTGATTTTAAGAGGGAGCCCCTGGGGGCTGGATGTTAAATCTTTGGTAGTGTTGACAAGCCTTTTTATTTGCCCTATAATTTCATTCAAAAAAAAGGAGACGATATGAAAAAGATTTTATTGGCGGTCAGCATGATTCTTTGTGCAAGCATTGCCTTCAGCGCCGAGAAAGCAGTAAAAATAGGACACATAGACCTTCAGAAGTCCTTGAATGAGTCGGATCAAGGAAAAGAAGCCAAGGCGGCTTTTAACAAACGGGTCGAAGAGCTTCAAAAGGCCCTGGATGAAAAGCAGAGCGAGCTTAAGAGGCTTCAGGAGGAGCTTGAAAAACAGAAGGGACTTCTGACCTCTGAGGCCAGGGGGGAAAAAGAAAAGGCATATCAGCAGAAGATCAAGGATGCGCAGAGGTTTGCCAAAGACTCTCAGGAGGAACTCCAGCAGAAGGACGCGGAGTTGACCAGGAAGATAATCAAGGACCTGAAGGATGTGATAAAGAAGATGGGGACCGATGAAGAGTACACAATTATCCTGGAAAAGGGTGATGCCTTTGTCCTTTTTGCAGCAGAAGAGGTTGATATAACAGACAGGGTGATAAAGGCGTATAACCAGACAAAGAAATAAACCGAATGGATGACCATGCCACTTTATTTATCGTAACTACTCAGGCAGATAGCCTGAACACCTGAGTAGTTACTAAATTAACTGCTATATCATAGCTTTACACGCCTTATATCCTGCCTCTCTTATCTTTTATCACTATTCGATTATCATATTAAGGAGATGGAATTTATGAAAACATTGCTTGATATGAATATCCTGATAGTTGACGACAGCAGGACAGACAGAGAGATTATTAAGGATATCCTGACTGAGGCAGGGTATAAAAGTTTTATTATAGCATCTTCAGCAGATGAGACCTTTTCAATCCTTGCCATGCATGATCCCCTGACTCCTTTAACTCTTTTAACTCCTGAAACTCCCCTCACTCCCGTTGACCTTATACTTATGGATATCGTAATGCCCGGGATAAACGGTCTTGAGGCGTGCGGGAAAATAAGAGAGAAGGAGTTTCTCAAAGATATCCCCATCATAATGGTTACTGCCAGGCCTAACGATGAAAACCTGCAGCTTGCCTTTGAAAAAGGGGCCAACGATTACATAACCAAGCCGCTTAACAGGATTGAATTGATCACTCGCGTCAGATCAACTCTGAAGTTGAAAATGGAAACTGACAACAGAAAGGCGCGTGAACTCGAATTGAAACATCTGACTGAGTCATTACGCTACTTCAAAAAGGCTGTTGAAAACATGCAGATTGGCGTTACCATTTCTAACCCCGAAGGGCAAATCATATATGCCAACCCTGCTGAGGAGCGTATACACGGCTATGACCAGGGGGAACTGTCAGGATGCAATGTAAGTATATTTTCCCAGCCGGAGTTGAGGAAACCAATGACCGTCATGGAGCTTAAGAAATTAAAAAGCTGGAGGAGGGAAAGCATCAATATCAAAAAGGAAGGGACCGTGTTCCCTGTGCACCTTCTCTCCGATACTGTTACAGACGCCCAGGGAATTGTCACAGGCGTTGTCACTACCTGCGAGGACATAACGGAAAGAAAGAGGTCTGAAGAGATGCTTAAAAAGACACGGGAGGAGCTTGAAAAACGGGTAAGGGAAAGGACGAAAGAACTCACGGCTGCCAATGCCGCGCTTAAGGAGGAGGTTCAAGAGAAGCTTGCCTTCCAGGCGGAGACTGTGCGCGCGGCCCATCTTGCATCGTTGGGAGAACTTTCCGCAGGGGTGGCCCATGAGATAAACAACCCCATAAACGGGATAATAAACTGCGCACAGATACTTGTAAACAGACGCAGCTGGCGCCAAAAAGAAAAAGAGATTTGCGGGATGATTATCAGCGAGGGAAAGAGGGTCGCAAATATTGTTCAGGCGCTACTATCGTTCGCAAGGGAAAGAGAAGGGGAGAAGAAACCCGTTCATCTCGGCAATATAATGGGAGACTCCCTGGCCCTTACATCTGCCCATTTAAGGAGGGACGGGATAAACCTGAGCCTTGACATCCCTGTGGACCTCCCTGTGGTCGTTGCCCATCACCAGCAGATACAGCAGGTATTCCTGAACCTGATCAATAATGCCCATTATGCGCTGAACCAGAAATATCCAAAGGGAAATGAAAACAAATCTCTGATAATTTCTGCGGAAAGAGTATTCGTTAATAAAAGAAAGTTTGTCAGGGTAACTTTTTTAGATAATGGAACAGGGATACCTTCGGACATAATGGACAAGGTCATGGACCCGTTTTTTTCAACAAAACCTGAGGACAAGGGGACAGGCCTGGGTCTTAGCATAAGTCACGGCATTATTGCCGACCACGGCGGCAGGCTTTCTATAGAGAGCAAAGAAGGGGAATTTACGAAGGTTATACTCGACCTGCCAGCGGCAGAGCGGTGAAAAGAAACAATACAAAAAACCACGGAGACACAGAGCACATAGAGAGATACTGAGATGATTACTCAAAAATACATAAATGAAATATCATACAAGATAATTGGTTGTGCTATTGAAGTGAACAAACACCTTGGTCCGGGATTGCTCGAATCGGTTTATGAGCCGTGCTTTATTGATGAAATGAGAAGCGCTGGATTGTCTGTAAAGCCACAAATATGTGTTCCTCTATACTATAAAGGAAAAGACCTGGGCGGAAGTTTAAAACTTGATTTACTCATAAACGATTTAATCATTGTTGAAGAGAAAGCAGTAGAACAAATGGTTCCGTTGTACAAAGCGCAGCTTTTATCGTATCTGAAACTTACAGGAAAACCTAAAGGATTGCTGATAAATTTTCATTGTGAAAATATTAAAGAACAATTGGTGTCGCTTGTCACAGAAGAGTTTGCAAAGTTGCCCAAAGGTTAATCTTCGTGTAACTCCGTGCTCACTGTGCCTCTGTGGTGAGTAGTTACCTATTTTAAAAGAAAAAATGAAACCCAAAATACTTATTGTTGACGATGAAAAGGTGCTTAGGTTCACCCTGCAGGAGTTCCTCTCTGAAGCGGGATATGAGACTACGGGCGCTCATGATTACGAAGACGCTATGGAAAAGCTGGCCTCGGAACAGTTTGACATCATATTCACCGACATCATACTTGGCGGGAAGACTGGCATAGACCTGCTGAGGGAGGTCAGGAAAAAGGGCCTGACATGTCCGGTAGTTGTCATTACCGGTTTTCCTGATGTAGAAACGGCCTCGGAAGCAGTCCGACTTGGCGCATTTGATTATATACGA
>JACQYJ010000012.1 GCA_016208525.1 Deltaproteobacteria bacterium
GCGACCCTGCAACCGGAGCATCCAAGCGCCCTTGCTGACTCTACATAAGGCAGCCCCTTTATGGTGAGGACCGTCGCGCGCATCAGCCTTGCAAAGGATGCCCAGCCGACAACCCCAAGCGCAATTATAACGGTATAAAGCCCCGGAGGAAGCACCGCTGATATCCCGATGGCAAGGAGGAGGGACGGGAATGCCATGACTACATCTATAAGCATGGTAATTGCCGCATCGGTCTTACCCCCGATATAGCCGGATAATAGCCCCAATGAAAGACCTATGCTCATGGAAACAACTGTTGCAATGACCGCAACGGACAGGGAGACCCTGGCTCCATAGATTATCCGGCTGAGGACATCACGCCCCTTGTTGTCCGTTCCCAGGAGGTGCTGAAAGGAGGGCGGCATCCGCAGAGAGTCAAGGTCTATGGAGAGAGGGTCGTAAGGCGAGATAAGAGGGGCCATAATCGAGACAAGGATTATCCCCGAAGCTAAGACAGCTGCTGAAAGAGCTATTTTGTCTTTGATTATCCTCATCTACAGATTTCCCAATGTCCACCCCTGGCCGAACCGACACGTTTGAGAATCCCGTCGTATTTGAGCCGTGCAATCTGTTTTTCGACCGCCGTTATCGAAATCCCGATCATCTCTGATATCTTTTTAGCGCTTATAGTTCTATCCGCAGCTATAGCCTCCAATATCTTCACTGAACTTTCACCCAACCTTTCACCCAACCTTTCACCCAACCTTTCACCCAACCTTTCACCCAACCTTTCACCCAACCTTTCACCCAACCTTTCACCCAACCTTTCACCCAACCTTTCACCCAACCTTTCACCCAACCTTTCTTCAGTTTTACCTAAAGGTCGTTTAAAAATGATGGTATAAAAGGTTTCATGTAGGATCTCCGGGAGGGACAACCCGGCGGCGACCATCGTCTCGCTCATCCGCCTGATGCCAGTGCCGGCCCTTTCTCCTTTATCCATACGATGGAAAAGATCGGCAATAAGCTCATTGCGTCTCATCGAAACACGGCCAAAGTCTTTTTTATGCAATCCTTTAGGGATACCGCCAGGATTTGTTATTTCTACCCTGTCGTCATAGACCTCGATCATAAGGCTTGTGCCGGTCATACTGTAGTCGCGGTGTATTATCGAATTTACCAGGGCCTCACGCAGGGCTTCAAGAGGTATCTCATAGATATCCTCACGGTTTATGCCTTTGATTATACTGCGCCGGTTAAGATGCTTTTTGAGGAAAAGGACGGCGGCATTGAACTGGGTCAGGAGATCATCCTGAATATCCTGCCTGTCGAAGATATGCACCCGGTCTGTACCCTTGAAGGCGATCAATGTCATCTGGGCCTGGAGGATGAAGCGCCGTGACTCCTTGGCAAAAAAGAGAATCCCTGCATTGGTAATCCCTTCTCCCCTGGCAATATTAAGGCTTGATAGGACGTCCCTTGCAGCAACCCGCCCCATCCTGATATGGGCCTCTTTCAGGAATGTGCTAACCTTTTCCTTGGAGATGTCGTCCCAACTTATCTTTGGATTGATTTTTTCCTCAAAAGGGACCACATCATTTTCCTGAAACATTATCCTCAGTTCCTGGCCGGACATCTTCTGCGTAGCGCCGTCAAGTCTCCTGAAATAACCTGTACTGCATGAATACGGCTTTTCATCTCCTTGTGACACCTCGACGGCAATGATATTTTGAACCTGTCTGATTTTTATTAAGACAGAAGGGTTGCAGTTGCGGGCAATAGAATTTAGGCGGGCCTTGAGGTCATTTGTCAACACTTCCCCGGAAACAGCGCGATTATCCTTCACGCCAAGCAGGATAACGCCTCCTTTGGTGTTGGCGAACGCCACCATATCCTCGTCTATTCGTGGAGTAAAACGCTCCTTGAATTCAACCGTCAGCCTTTCGCCTTCCTGGATAAAGATTTTTATCTTTTCGGGGTCAAACATTTTAGGCTCCAGCGTGATTGCCTTGCTTAAAGACTACCATTGATCGTTTTTATGCTACGCTCCTATAAAATATCTTTGTAATAAGCCTTTGCCTTCTTCTCATCCCAGATAACGGGGTTTTCGATATCCTTATCCCATTGTGAGGGATTGAATCGAATGTAATCCCTTATGCGATTTAGAGAATCCTCTGTTCGTACTACATGGTCATAGTAATTTCGCTGCCAGCCAGGACAGCCAGGATTGTCGCGCAACAGATTGACTTGTTTTACCGAATTCATTTTAAACCAGCCAATAATCCTGGGTAGCAACATCTTTCGGCGTTCCTTCCTGTATTTAATGGATGTTTCATTATGTAGGGACAATTCATGAGTTGCCCCTACATCAACCGTCCCTATATCGTCATTTGCGGTATTAATAGTCACAATCCCATGGAAATGGTTTGGCATTATAACGTATTCATCAATCACCACATTCGGGAAATTATCAGAAACCTTTTGCCAGTACGCATGTATAACCTGTCCGTATTCGTTCAACCGCATTTCCCCATCCACAACATCGCCGAATAAACATTCCCTGCTCAATGCGCACACTGTCACAAAATATGCCCCGGCATTTGAATAGTCGTAGCCTTCCAATCGTATTGAATGCCTGTGATGGATGTCTGGATTGAATTTAGTCATTGTTGTTTTATCGTAGGGGCGACCGGCTGGTCGCCCCTACAAAAAGATCTTGCCACCAAACACCAACTATTTACGTACTTGTCGCTTAGAATTCGCCTGTCTCGTTCAACAAAGTCCAAGAGCCACACCAACATTCCGTCCCACTGGGTCAAATCGCCGGGCGGATGAAGCGACCATCCAAGTTCCTCTAAAGTCCAATGTGCCTTTGCTGCATTATGAAGCATTGATGTAGATACAAGGTTGTCGTCATCGTCTCTTCCACCGATGGCAACTGGTGTGACATGATCCAGAGTCGGGAACAACTCCCAATAAGCCTTGTGGGTCTCGGTCATTTTCCAGTTTCGGTGATATGGAAACTCCTCCGGCAGTGCAAGGGACAAAACCCTAAGAACCGGCGGAAATACGAGGCGACTGCCGGAATATCGGTCAATAAACCCATCTCGCAGAAAAACACGCAGTGCCTGCGTTTCAGTAAAGGTGCGCGTAATCGGAGTAGGGGGGGTAAAAGGATACTCGCTTCTTGCAATGTTCGAAGCTGCCGATTCGTTGCCGAAGGATAAAGCATCGCACATAGATTTGATGATGTTGGCTTTGTCTGTCATAGTTATTCCCATTGTGTTAATCCTGCAGCTAACGCTCATTTTAGGCGACATCTTTATGGAGTGTTGAAGCATCCACAAATCCTTGACCTTTGTATCTCAAACATCGAACGGTCTTGTATCCTATCCTTCCTTCAACTACTTCTGGCAGTCCTCAAGCCGCTCTGCAAAACCGTCATAAGTGCGAAATTGAATACCACGAGGGAGATGATGTAACCGGGCCTCAAAACGCTCCTGTCTTTGTCTGTTTGATAATTCTCTGCGGCGTCCCATGACCAACAGGGCATTAACATACAGATTTTCGGATTTGAGGTACCTAATAAGCGGTTTGATTTGCCGCAAGGTCGCCTCTTGATGCGCACGGCACCAAGCAATCCAGTCTTGAACTTGTTGCAAGGCGTGGTTGAACTGTTGAGAAAAGGAACCATCGCAATTAAATATATTATGGTTTGGATGTTCCAATTCCATCAGTTCAAGAAAATTGCCGCCAGAGTTGGAGTGAACGAAAGCAAAATCCGGTCGGAAATCCGACCCAAGTGGGAATTGAGTAATGACCTTCGCCTTTGGTGACATGAGAAAATCAAGGAGTAAATATGGGTTGCCCTCAAGAAAGGATTGTATTTCGAGCTCTGATTCGGCAGAGTCCAAGAGTTGTCTAAACCTTGTTATGCCATCCATAATTGTCCTGTATTATTTGTCGTCCCATATAAAGCGAAGTAGGGGCAATTCATAACTTGCCCCTACTTCGCAAACATTGACGAAATGACTCAAGAAGAGTATAAAGAAAGTCATTACAGCGCTAACGATAGTCTCGTTAGTCCGACACCTCCAACCGAAAGGAAGGGGGCGTTTCTATATCTACTTCTTTTTTATCACAAAATTGCCCAATATATCCACTGAATATTATGCCTTGTTCTCAGTCCGAATCCTTGGATCAAGATAAGAATAAGATAAATCCACCAACAAGTTTATCGCTACAAACACTACAGCTCCCACCAGTACCGTTCCCATTATCACAGGGTAGTCCCTCTTCATGATCCCGTCCAGGGCGTATCTACCCATCCCATCCCATCCGAATATTGTCTCTGTAAGGACTGAGCCGTTAAGGTAACTTCCGAAGTCTATCCCGATCAAAGTAACTATAGGTATCAGTGCATTTCTCAGGGCATGTTTCATTACTACCCTGAATTCATTAAGTCCCTTTGCCCTGGCGGTCTCTATGTAGGGCTTTGACAGCACCTCCAGCATACTGGACCTGGTTATCCTTGAAATATAGGCCGCAGAGTGGATTCCAAGGGTTGATGCAGGGAGGACAAGATAAATCAAAGCGCCGCCACCCATCCCTGAGGGTGGAAGCCAGTGGAGGATAAGGGCAAATACAAGCATCAGGATCAGTCCTACCCAGAAGACGGGGAGGGATATTCCCCAGAGGGATAAAAGAGCGGCTCCCTTCCCAAGAAAGGAGTCCCTGAAGACCGCTGAAACAACACCAAGAATTATTCCAAGAACGGTCGCAAATAGAGTAGCTGCCAGGGCAAGTTTAAATGTGTTGGGAAGCTTCTCCAATATGTCTTCCGCAATCGCCCTGTCTGTATAATACGACCTGCCAAGTTCTCCCTTAAGTATCAAACCCATATAACCGACGTATTGGACAATGACCGGTCTGTCTTCATCGAGGTCTCTCTTTATCTTCTCCACAACCTCCTTCGGCGCTCTCTCACCAACCATCCCCGCAGCCGGATCGCCGGGAACAGCCTTCATAAGAAAAAAGGTGACAATGGTGACACCGAGGAGGGTGGGGATGAACAGGAGGAGACGTTTAAATATGTAAGTAGTCATCGCTACCCCACTTCATCATACTCCCTTGCCCTGAACTTCGCTCCAAGCTCTTTCTCCGTAATCTCCCTGCATCTCTCAACAGGGACTCCGGGAAGGTTGACAACCGATGCCTGGATATCCGGGATATAATTCTTAGCATCTTTTATGAAGGACTTAACGGCATCGTATGCGGCTTCTCCTTGCGGAGGGCGGCAGATCTTTACATACCTCTCCGCGCTTTCGGCATTCAGGCTTACTGATATGGAATCAACCAGGCCTTTCAGCTCAGGGAGAATATTCCTCCTGTGGACGAGGTTCGCAAGGCCGTCTGTGTTTATCCTTACCTTTAAACCTTTAGACTTCAGCCACTTCGCCACTTCCTTCACAAGGTCCAGTCTTATCAGGGGCTCTCCGTATCCGCAGAAAACAACCTCCTTATATCGGGAAGGGTCGCCTATTGCAGTAATTACTTCGTTAAAATCCGGTTCATGGGAAAGCTCAAGGTAGTGGCCCTTTACGGTATACGACCTGAACTTGGCGCAGAATGCGCACTGGTTTGTGCAGCGGTTAGTGATGTTGAGGTAAAGGGAGTCCCTTATGGGATAGGCCAGTTTGACCTCTTTCTCTGCTCCGTTAATGCCGAAGAGTTCCTTCACATTCAGGGTCGTTATCCTTGAAACATCGTCAATTGACAGTCCCTTTACCTCTGCAATGGTCTTCGCTATCTCCTTTACAAAGGCAGGTTCGTTCCTCTTCCCCCTGTAAGGGACAGGCGCAAGATATGGGGAGTCAGTCTCTACCAGTATCCGCTCTATGGGGACATTCCTTACAACCTCTCTCGCATCGTCTGCCTTTGGAAAGGTGATGACGCCTGTAAATGATATATAAAAGCCAGGCTTCATAATCTCCCTGGCAAAGTTGTAATCCCCGGAGAAACAGTGAACCACACCCCTTCTGACCCCTTCTTCCTTTAGTATCCTCAAGGTGTCATCATGGGCATCTCTGTCGTGAATGATAACCGGCTTCTCAATCTCCTTTGCAAGAGATAATAGTTCTCTGAATCTGGCTATCTGCATCTCCTTTGGAGAAAACTCCTTGAAGTAATCAAGACCTATCTCACCAATAGCAACTACCTTTGCAGTTTTGGCCAGTTCTCGAAGGGTCTGAAAGGTCGTCTCGTCCATATCCTTCACATCATGAGGGTGGATGCCTACGGAGGCATAGACGTTTTCATACTTCTCCGCAAGCTCCACAGCCTTTATGCTGCCGGCAAGGTTTGCGCCGACAGAGATCAGGTACCCTACCCCGGCCTCTTTGGCCCTTTGGATCACATCCTCCCTGTCTGAATCGAACTCCTTCATCTCTATGTGGGCGTGGGTGTCTATAAGCATGGAGAAAGTATACCGTCTGTCCGGCAGAGGTGTCAATCTATTTGGCCTTTTTGGCAGCGGCTGTCCTGGATAAATCGGTATTGACATTTGGACAAAACATCTTCCCAGACATACAGGAAGAGTTCGTGCCACAGAGACCACAGAGAAATTTTTTGAGTATAAAAAACCTTTTAAAACCCTTTTCTTCTCTTTGTTCTCGTGATTTTGACTTTAAAAATTATGGGTTTTTAAAAGTCATCTTTTGAGTGCATGGAGAAAAGATTTAAAAGAAGAGGCAATTGCAAAACTATTTGAACCACAGAGTTCACAGAGATTAATCAGAGAAACACAGAGGTTTTTCTAAAAAATTATAATTTTGTCCTCTGTGCCTCTCATCTTTTCTCGGTGTCCTCTATGGTTAAGGACTTTTGCAAGAGGCTCAGAAGGTTTTTCTTTTGGTATTAAAGGGTTTCTTCTGTGTGCTCTGTGGCACGATTGCAGGATTTAGGTTTTAGGATATGTTTATCATTGTTACCAAGATATTTTGGTCATCAGAGTTGGTTGCGTCCAGCAAAAGATTGGTAAATGAGGAGTTTTGCAAGAGCCTCTGATTATAACGGCCATTAGCATCAATGTAACACTTGCAAAACAAAGCAATGGTGATAAAGTTAACAAATAGAAATAATGTTCGTTTGTTTTGGGGAGAATTAGATGAAACGAATTTATCTTGACCATAACGCCACAACTCCAGTACACCCAGAGGTGGCGGATGAGGTGTGCAGATGTCTCCGTGAGGATTTTGGAAATGCCGGAACTCTTTACAGTTACGGGAGAGAGGCAAAGAAGCTGGTAGACGATGCCAGGGAGATGATTGCATCTGTCATCGGAGCCAAGAGGGAGGAGATACTCTTCACCAGCGGAGGGACCGAGTCGGACAACATGGCCGTGAGAGGGGTTGCTTATGGGAATATAAACAAGGGCAGGCATCTGATCACATCTACCATAGAGCACCATGCTATACTGGAGACCTGCAAGGCCCTTGAAAAGGAAGGGTTTGAGGTTACGTACCTTCCGGTGGATGAATACGGCACAATAAAGCTGGATGAGCTGAAGAATGCTATAAGACCCGATACTACTTTAATTACCATCATGCATGCCAATAATGAGACCGGGACGATCCAGCCTGTCTCTGAGATAGGAAGGATTGCGAGAGAAAAGGGGGTCGCCTTTCACACAGATACGGTCCAGACCTATGGCAAATTAAAAATAAATGTGGACGAGATGAATATAGACCTCCTCTCTGTATCAGCCCACAAGCTGCACGGCCCGAAGGGCGTAGGCGCCCTTTACATGAGGAAAGGGGTAAGGATGAAACCTGTCATGTTCGGAGGGCACCAGGAGAGGAAGATGAGGCCCGGCACCCATAACATGCCCGGGATTGCCGGACTGGGAAAGGCGGCAGAGATTGCGTCAAGGGACATGCAAGTGGAGGGTGAAAGGCTTTTAAAGCTCAGGGAAAGGCTCTGGGAAGGGATAAAGGCAAATATACCCCACATCAGGCTGAACGGCCACCCCACAGAAAGGCTCAATAATACTTTGAACGTAAGCTTTGAATTCGTTGAGGGGGAGTCACTTATCCTGAGCCTTGACGATCTGGGGATATGCGTAGCCTCCGGCTCAGCCTGCACCTCCGATTCCCTTGAGCCATCCCACGTCCTTCTGGCTATGGGTTGCGTGCCGGAGGTCGCCCACGGCTCTCTCAGATTTTCCCTCGGAAGAGGGAATACAGAGGATGAGATAGATTTAGTAATACAGGCCTTGCCAAAGGTGGTGGAAAGAATGAGGTCCATGTCGCCGCTCTACAGGGAGTTTTTGAAAAAACAAGGCAAATAAAAAGCAACCACAGAGACACAGAGGCACTGAGAAAAGATGTTAAGGACGAAAGATAAAAATCATAAACAATTAAAAGATCCGATTTTCTCTGTGTCTCCGTGCTCCGTGGTTAAATGTTTGAGAGGAAATCATGTATAGCGAAAAGGTAATGGACCACTTTAGGAACCCAAGGAACATGGGTGAGATGGAAAACCCGGACGGGGTGGGAAAGGTCGGGAACCCCGTGTGCGGCGACATGATGGAGCTTTATATAAAGGTTGAGAACGATATCATCACAGATGTCAAGTTCATGACATTCGGGTGCGGCGCGGCCATCGCCACCTCCTCCATGGTTACGGAACTCGTTAAGGGGAAGACGCTGGATGAGGCGTTGAAGATCTCAAATGCGACGGTAGCCGAGGCCCTTGACGGCTTGCCTCCTGTAAAGATGCACTGCTCAGTCCTTGCGGAGGATGCGCTCAAGGCGGCGATGGAGGATTATAGAAGTAAAAAGGCTCAAGCATTTAAGCCGTGAAAATGTGGCGCTCTCTTACCAGCATACAGAAAGACTATATAGCTGGATGCCGTTCATGTTTTTTTGCCCTGGTTTTTTTGTGACACTGGAGGGGTATGACCTCTATATGGAAGATAGGGTCAAAACACTCGATGAGATAACAACTCGCTTTGTAACCGAGGCTGCCACGTTTATTTTAGTGTTGGCGACAAATAAGATGGAACCTAAATCCTGCAATCGAACCACAGAGACCACAGAGAAATTTTTTGAGTATAAAAACCTTTTAAAACCCTTTTCTTCTCTGTGTTCTCTGTGGTTTGCAGTTTACGTATGAAGTCGTTATTGAAGAATCAGGTTATAAAAGGGGGATTGGTTCCCCCACAGAAAGGGCTGAATAACCTGGTTATCCTGGTTATTCGATCCGGGATATAAGCCAGTAAACCGCACCAAGTACTGCAATGGCTGCAATTAGCGAAAATTGTGCCTCTATGGCCTCAGCCTGTAGCATTATCACAAGAAGCTTTCTTATGACTGCAACAAGGGCGACTCCTATAAAGACCTTTATGGCAAACTTCCCACCCTTCAGGTGTTTTATCTCAGTATCGACAAGCTCGATCACAACCCACAGCATCAGGAGTGAGCCGAGGGTGCCGAGAAGCCCCTTTTCTATATCGCCGGCAAAAATATGGGTCACCTCGTAGACAAACAGGCCAAGGACTGTGACCCCCATCAATACGAGACCCAACACAAGAAAGAGGTTCAGACCATAACTGAACCTCCTGGCAAAATCAATAAGATGCGATTCGACGTTCTGGGAGATGAAGTAATGCTTCCGCTCTTCCTCTATATACGAGCTCGTCAATGCGTCAAGATTTATATCCAGTATCTTCTCAACAGAGCCCCAGAGAAAGAGTCTCTCCTTTTCATCGCTTATCTCTTCCCTCAAGACCTTTCCGCAGAACCATTTTACAAAATGCATGGCTGCGTTGACGTAGTGGGCGCTTAAGTTTATCTTGACATGGGTCGAACCTATCCGTTCAAGGTCTTTCAGATACAGGTTATTGTACTCTCCGGAAAACAGGTTCATGAACCAGACTTTGAGCCCCTCCTGGTGTCGCTTGATGGTCTCATCGTCCTTTAGAAACGCAGGGGTGTCTTCAAAATACTTTATTTGGTTGTAAAATTCTATCGGAAACCGCTCCCTGAATCTCTCCATAATCGGGCGCAGTAGTCGTAGGTTTTCCGCATCTCGGGATGTAAAACCGTAGTGAGCCATTATCCTGTCAATAGATTCCATATACCCTCCTGCCGCAAGTTTAATTTCTCTCTGACATTGTGTCAATAAAAATCTTCCATTGTGTATATCATGAAGGTACCACCTAAATCCTGCAATCGAACCACAAAGCAGACTGAGGAAACCCTTTAATACCAAAAGAAAAACCTTGGAGCCTCTTGCAAAAGTCCTTAACCACAGAGGACACC
>JACQYJ010000013.1:0-856 GCA_016208525.1 Deltaproteobacteria bacterium
CAGCGAGCTTGCTGTTGTTTAGCTTGTCATAACCAAAAATGACGCTTGTATTGGGGGCAAATTTCCATGAAAACCCGAAGTTTAAGGTGCCAAAAGCGCTATCTCCGCCCTGGTAATCTACTGCAACCCACAGGTTATCCGATATCTCCGAAATGGTCTTCTCCCAGCAAAGGAGTAAGCCGCTGTTTGCCTTCTCTCCCTTATCATCAAGGAGAAGCTTGTCATTCCCCTGATAGTAACCTAATGAAAACCTGCCGGCAGTCCCCACGGTCTTGCCTGCTTTAGCGTAGTAAATATTATAGTTGGTGACGTCCTTCTCAGTCCCCAAGCCGTAGGCGCCCACTGCTATAGCCGGCACCTGGTTCCCAAGGGCATTTTCAGGAGTTCCCACCTTCATATTGAATTGCAGGGGGTATACGTTGGCAGCGCCGATGGCGTCAATAAAGTCAAAACCTACCTCTGCATTTACTTTTTCAGAGGGCAACACTCCTACGGTAAGCCCTTCATTGCTGATGACCGGCAAATCTTTATCTCCCGGGACGTATACGTCATGGGTCAAATGAAATACCCCATACGCCTGCACATCCGTTGACGGCGCCCATACATGTGTCGACGGCGTCGCTCCAGCCGTCCCTGTCAGAAGGGCCACAGCGCCCAGGGTAAGGACAAAACCCTTTATCATTCTCTTGCTCATTTGTTCTTCCTCCTTATTGAGATTTTTCGTATACGAGATACGTTTATTTGATATAGAGCATGAGGTGTGCCAAAAACGTATCTTATTGTATTTGTTAATATAATTACAATACGAGGGCCTTGGATTGGAGAATTGTGCCTAAAATTTAGGCATAGCTGAGGC
>JACQYJ010000013.1:861-11100 GCA_016208525.1 Deltaproteobacteria bacterium
GCTGAGGCCTGCCTGCTCTTTTTAAGGCAATCTGGAGATACAGGCTTTGACTCAACCACTTTGTTGTGCTACTTTTACGAATATGACGGAAAAGACCAATACCTTTATTAGATGCCCCTCCTGTGGAACTGCGATAGAGAAATACAAAAACCCGGTGCCTACTGTTGATATAATCATAGAGATCGAAGGGAAAGGTATCGTTCTCATAAAGAGGAAGAACCCTCCCTTAGGATGGGCAATCCCTGGCGGTTTTATAGATTACGGAGAATCCATTGAAGAGGCCGCCCTGCGAGAGGCCAGGGAAGAGGTTTCTTTGGAGGTTGAACTAATTGAGCAGTTACATACATATTCTGACCCTGCAAGAGACAAGCGGCATCACACCATCACAACAGTCTACATAGCTAAAGCCTTTGGCGAACCAAAGGCTGCGGACGATGCCCTGGAGGTAGGGATATTTAGGGAAACAAACCTTCCGGAGCCGCTGGTCTTTGACCATGCTGAGATCCTGAAAGATTACTTTTTAAGAAAAAGAAAATAAAATTAACCGCAGAGGCGCAAAGACGCTGAGAAAACAAGACCAATACAGTTGACCACGGGGAACACTGGGAAAACATACACTAATTACATTTTGCTTGCAGTCCCCATGTTACCAGTGTTTTTAAGTTTTAAAGGGTTTCTCTGCGCCTCCGCGTCTCTGCGGTAGATTCTTGTATTTGAGGAATTATGGATGAAGAACTAACAATAGAAGAACAGAAAGAACTCTTGCAACTTGCGAGAGAGGCCATATCTGCCAATTTTAAGAGCGCCCAGCCTCCTGACCTGTCAATTGAAGGTTCAAGGCTGAAAGAAAGTAGGGGCGCCTTTGTGACTCTCCATAATAAAGATGGTTCTTTAAGGGGTTGCATAGGGTCATTCATGGCGGACAAGCCCCTGTATAAGACTGTAAGAGAGATGTCTCTTCAGGCTGCCTTTCATGACCCCCGCTTTCTCCCTCTTGAGGAAGAGGAGCTTAAGGAGATACACATAGAGATATCTGTCCTGTCACCCCTCAAGGAGGTAAAGGATGTGGACGAAATAGAGGTGGGAAGGCATGGGTTATATATCATCAAAGGGATGCACTGCGGGACTCTCCTGCCCCAGGTGGCTGTGGAATATTGCTGGGACAGGAATACCTTCCTTGTACTTACCTATTTCGCCCAGGTATTTTCAGAAACCTGATTAATCAGAACAGAATTAATCAGAACATCCTTGAATTATTAACCCACGATATGTTATAAACTTGTCTTTTTGAATAAACAGATAGATTTGATCTATTCATCGTTTAGGAGGTATCTCATGGCCCTTACAAAGAAAGAAGTCGAACACGTTGCAAACCTGGCAAGACTCGATCTTGCCGAAGGTGAGGCCGAGGCATTTAAGGGGCAGCTCGACGCAATACTCAGTTATGTGGAGAAGCTGAAGCAGTTGAATACTGATTCGGTAGAGCCCACCTCCCATGCCGTTCCTATTAACAACGTCTTCAGGGAAGACATTATAATACAGCCTTTGGGGCAGGAGAAGGCCCTTGCAAATGCCCCGGACAGGGCGGACGGATGTTTCAGGGTGCCGAAGGTGGTGGAATAATGGAGATATACGAACTTACCATACACGAGCTTCATGATAAGCTGAAAAAGAAAGAGGTCTCGTCCGTCGAGGCAACAGGGGCGGTATTCTCACGTATCGTTTCCATTGAAGACAAGGTCCATTCCTTTGTGACCGTCTCCAGAGACGAGGCTCTCAGGCAGGCGGAAGAGGCCGATAAAAGGATAGCTTCAGGCGATATGAGGCCCCTTACAGGGATTCCTATTGCTGTAAAGGACATCTTCTGCACAGAGGGGGTAAGGACGACCTGCTCATCAAAGATACTGGAGAACTTTATTCCTCCTTACGACTCAACCGTTGTGGCCAGGTTAAAAAGCGAAGGGGCCGTGATCCTTGGGAAGACCAACATGGACGAGTTCGCAATGGGCTCATCCACTGAAACCTCCCGGTTCGGAATAACAAGGAACCCCTGGGACCTTGACCGGATACCTGGTGGAAGCAGCGGCGGCTCCGCGGCGTCTGTTGCCGCATCCGAGTGCATCGCGTCCATCGGAACAGACACCGGTGGTTCCATAAGACAGCCTGCCGCATGCTGCGGGATTGTGGGCCTGAAGCCGACATACGGCAGGGTCAGCAGATACGGTATGATAGCCTTTGCGTCATCCCTAGACCAGGGAGGCCCAATGACTAAGGATGTTAAGGATGCGGCCATATTGCTTCAGGTGATGGCAGGTCATGATGGGATGGACTCCACGTCAGTCAATACTCCGGTCCCCGATTATTCAAAGGGCCTTTCCGGAAACATTAAGGGTCTTAAAATCGGCCTTCCAAGGGAATATTTCATTGAGGGGATGGACAAAGAGGTAGACGCAGCAGTAAGAAGGGCGGTTAAAGAGCTTGAAGGACTTGGGGCTGAAGTTGTTGATATATCCCTTCCCCATACAGAATACGCCGTGGCCGTATATTACCTGATCGCTACTGCAGAGGCATCTTCAAATCTCGCCCGCTTTGACGGGGCGAAATACGGATACAGGGCGGCTCAAGCAAAAGACCTCCTTGATATGTATAAAAGGAGCAGGGCCGAGGGGTTTGGCCCTGAAGTGAAGCGGAGGATAATGCTTGGGACATACGCCCTTTCCTCCGGATATTATGATGCATACTACCTTAAGGCCCAGAAGGTCAGGACGCTTATACAAAACGACTTTGTTGATGCGTTCAAGAGGTGTGATGTAATAGTCACTCCAACTGCTCCAACCCCTGCCTTCAAGATAGGAGAGAAGACGGCAGACCCGCTACAGATGTATCTCTCCGACATATTTACAATATCAGTGAACCTGGCAGGGCTTCCGGCAATCTCCCTGCCATGCGGGTTTACAAGCGGCAATCTCCCCATCGGTCTGCAAATAATCGGAAAGGGGTTTGATGACGAAACGCTTCTGAGAGCGGCCCATGCCTACGAACAGGCAACAGAGCGGCACAAGAAAAAAGCAAGTCTTTAAGCTTTTTTATCCACAGATTACACAGATTACGCAGATGAGATGCTTCACGATAAGCTAATCTGTGCAATCTGCGAAATCTGTGGAAATGTTTAGGTCGAGGTATCTATGATTAATAAAAACATTTTCAGAGAATACGACATAAGAGGGATTGCTGAGCAGGATCTGACTGATGAGGCGGTAACGCTTATTGGCAAGGGGTACGGGACCATAGTCAGTGGTCAGTGGTCAGGGGTCAGTGGTCAGCAGAAAGTAGCAGTGGGGCGGGATGTAAGGCTCAGCTCTAATAGGCTCAGGGATGCCATTATAGAGGGGATAACTTCAACAGGTGTTGATGTGTTAGATGTTGGGGAATGCCCGACCCCTCTCCTCTATTTCGCCGCATACACGAAGGATGTGGACGGCGGGATAATGATAACAGGGAGCCACAACCCGCCGGAATATAACGGGTTCAAGGTACTGATTGGAAGAGAGACTATTCACGGCGGCGGGATACAAGAGCTTAGAAAGCTTATAGAGACCGGCTCTTTTGCATCCGCTTCAAGCGGAAAGGTAGAAAGGTTTGAAGTGATCCCCGCATATCTTGAAATGGTAAAGGAGAAGTTCAAGGCAATTCCTTCTTCAGGGAAGAGGCTAAAGGCAGTAGTTGATGCCGGAAACGGCACAGGCGGCCTCGTTGCCCCGCAACTATTGAAAAGTATCGGAGTAGATGTAATTCCGCTATTCTGCGAAGTGGACGGAAATTTCCCGAACCACCACCCGGACCCGACAGTCCCGGAAAATCTCAAGACCCTCATAGAAACCGTAAAGGCTGAGAATGCAGACCTCGGCGTCGCATACGACGGGGACTCAGACAGAATAGGGTTAGTGGATGAGAATGGAAGCATCATCTGGGGAGACCAGCTCATAGTCCTCTTTGCGAGGGACATCCTTAAAAATGCGGAATGCGGAATGCGGAAGGGGACTGTCCCAGATTTACGGACGGAGCAGAGCGGAGCCGTAGAATCGGGACTGTCCCCGGCTTTGTCAGAAAAACCTACAATCATTGGAGAAGTAAAGTGCTCCCAGATAATGTACGACGACATAGAAAGGCATGGCGGAAGGGGAATCATGTGGAAGGCGGGCCATTCCCTTATAAAGGACAAGATGAAGAAGGAAAAGGCTGTTCTGGCAGGGGAGATGAGCGGACATATCTTCTTTGCCGACAGGTATTTTGGATTCGATGACGCCATATATGCAACTTGCCGGGTAATAGAGATATTATTGAAAGAGGGCAAACCGCTCTCGACCCTCCTCTCAGACCTTCCCAAGACCTTCAACACGCCGGAGATCCGTGTGGACTGCCCGGATGAAAAGAAGTTTGAGACAGTTGAAAAGGTAAAAGAGATTCTTTCAAAGGACTATCCCATAATAGATATAGATGGTGTAAGGGTTAAATTCGCCGAAGGATGGGGGCTTCTCAGGGCCTCCAACACAGGCCCTATACTTGTAATGAGGTTTGAGGCCTCGTCCGAGGAAAGGCTTTCAGAGTACAGAAGAATCGTTGAAGATATCTTAAGAGAAGTTGTAGAAACAGGCCTTTAGGCCTGTTAACATGGCTGAAGCCATGTTTCTACTAGGATTTTGTACAATCCGGAAAAAATCACGAATATGTCAAAGGTGATTGCCCCTCCTTATGACGTAATCTCCCCTGATGGTCAGGAGAAGCTGTATCAGAAAAGCGACTACAATATTGTCAGGCTTGACTTTGCCAAGGGATCTCCTTCTGATAATGACATCAACAACCGGTATACGAGGGCCGCATCCGATTTTAAAAAGTGGCAGGCGGATGGAATACTGGTCATGGATGAAAGGCCTGCCATATACATTTATGAGCAGGATTACAGGCTTAAGGACGGCACCGTAAAGACCAGAAAAGGGTTTATGTCGCTGGTACGCATTGAGGAGCTTGATTCCGGCGTAATACTTCCGCATGAGAGGACCCTTTCAGGGCCTAAGACAGACAGGCTTAACCTGACAAAGGCGACAGACGCCAATTTTTCTCCCATCTTTTCCCTTTATTCCGACCCGGAGTTGAAGACCAACGCCCTTTTGTCAGGGGGATCAAAGACGGCGCCAATAATAAATGTCCAGGGTGAGGACGGCGCTAACAACCGGCTCTGGCGTGTCACCGATGAGTCCATCATAAACGGCCTTATCAAAGAGATCTCCGACAAGATGATATTTATCGCAGACGGACATCACCGCTATGAGACAGCCCTTAATTACAGGAACGAGATGAGGGAGAAACACCCTGATTATACCGGTAAGGAGGGTTTTAACTATACCCTCATGTATTTCTCGAATATGGACGACGAAGGGCTGACGGTATTCCCTACCCACAGGCTCATATATGGAGTGAAGGAGTTTGATTCAGAGGTGTTTGAAAACAGGCTTTCCGAAAACTTCAAGATAGAGAGAATGCCGGCGCCAGCATCGGCTGAGTTCTTGAGTCCATTCATGAAGAGGTTAAGGGAGAAGGGGAGCGGCCATTCCCTCGGGGTTTATGCAAAGGGATGGAACCATGCTGCAATAATAACCTTGAAGAACGAGGATGTTATGGACAGGTTTGTTGCCGAACACTCCAAGGCGTACAGGCGGCTTGATGTAACCATTCTCCATACACTGATCATTGAGAATATCCTGGGTGTCAGCAAGGAGCGCCAGGAGAGGAAGGAGAACATAGAGTATATCCAGGACGAAGTTGAAGGACTCTCAAAGGTTCAAAATGGTGAGCGACAGCTCTTTTTTATACTGAATCCCACGAAGGTCTCCGAAGTTGAGGAGGTTGCCAAGGCCAGGGACAAGATGCCGCAGAAGTCCACGTACTTTTATCCAAAGCTTCTGACAGGACTTGTTATCAATACAACTATATAAGGTTTTGACTTTTGCACTTTTTTTACTGTATACTGTATACAATTATGGCGCGCAGACCACGAAGAACTATAGACCAGACGCAGACCCTGAGAGAGCGTATTGTAAACATCCTCAGGGAATCTATTCTAAAGGGGACGCTGAAGCCTGGAGAGCGCGTAGCGGAATCCGACCTCGCCGAGAAATACGGGATCAGCAGGACTCCCATCAGAGAGGCATTCAGACAGCTTGAGACAGAGGGGTTTCTGAAGGTCATTCCGAGGAGGGGGGCGGAGGTTACGTCCCTGACGGAGGAGGATGTAAGGGAATTTTATGAAGTGAAGTCTCTTCTGGAAAGCTATGCAGCAAAGGTCGCAACTGACAGACTCAACGAAAAGGACATCAAAAGACTTGAAATGCTCAACTCTTCCATGGAGCGTTTTGCCAGGAACGACGACATAAAGGGTTTTTTCAAGGCTGACAACGATTGTCACGACATATTCATTCAAAAATGCGGTAACGACAAACTCTGCAATATCATTCAAAACCTCCTCCAGCAGTTCCAGAGGTTCAGGATCGCATCCTTCGTTATTAAGGGAAGGATGGAGGTCTCGGTAGACCAGCACAAGGATATAATCAAGGCCTGCTGTGACAGGGACTCCAATCTTGTCGAACAGCTTGTTAAAAGGAATGCCGAGTACAGCGCAAAACTTCTGGCCCAGAGGTTTCAAAAGAGCGGAGAAGCTGTAGTCAAGGGGGTAAGATAATGATAATAACAAAGCAGAAACCCTTTGAGGTGATAAAAGAGTGCCTCCGGGACAACAAGAAGGTATTCATAGCAGGATGCGGCGAATGCGCCACCCTTTGCAAGACCGGCGGCCCGGATGAGATAGCGGAGATGGCCCGGATGCTTAGAGAGGCGGGGAAAGAGGTAACAGGCGGCTTTGTGGCTATTGCGTCCTGCCACGTAGTCGGGACAAAGATTGAGATGAAGAAGCTGGGTGAGCCTGTCAAGGAGGCGGATGCAGTGATCGTACTCTCCTGCGGCGCCGGCGTCGGCTCAATAGCCGAGACGTATGAGGAAAAAAACGTGATTCCCGGCTGTGACTCCCTTTTCCTGGGAAATACAGTCAGGGTAGGTTCTTATGACGAAAGATGCATGACCTGCGGCGAGTGCATTTTAGAGGAGACCGGCGGAATATGTCCGGTAACAACCTGCGCAAAGGGTCTTCTCAATGGGCCGTGCGGGGGAATGAACAACGGGAAGTGTGAGATAAGCCCTGATATAGAGTGTGCCTGGGTCAGGATATACAGGAGGCTTGAGAAGAAGGGAAGGCTGGACAGGATGGAAAAAATTCATGAGGCGAAGGACTACTCTAAGCACACAAAACCAGGCGTATTTGAAGGAGAGAAGTACGCAAAGATGAGGAAAAGGCCTGAGGGAGGCAAGAGATGAAGAGTTTCAAGGAAGCCCTGGAGGCAGGTGATTTCGTCATAACAGCCGAGTGCGGCCCTCCCAAAGGCGCTGACATATCTGAGTTAAAGGGACATGCAAAGCGCCTCCTGGGCAAGGTCCATGCCCTCAATGTTACTGACAACCAGTCCTCTGTTATGAGGGCAGGTTCTCTCGCAGTCAGTAAGGTTCTCCTTGATATGGGGCATGACCCGATCTATCAGCTCACGTGCAGGGACAGGAACAGGCTGGCGATCCAGTCGGACCTGTTGTCGGCGCATATACTTGGAATAAAGAACGTCCTCTGTCTTACGGGTGACAGCATCTCTGTTGGAGACCATAAAGGGGCAAAGGCGGTATTCGACCTTGAATCGGTGCAACTGCTGAAACTTGTTGAGACCATGAACAACGGGAAGGATATGGCCGGCAACGACCTGAAAGGCGCAACAACCCTTTTTGCCGGAGCAGTCGTAACGCCTGAGGAAAACCCTGTGGAGCCGCAGGTTAAGTCCGCAGGAAAAGAGAAGGCCCTTGACTGCGGCATGGACATAGCAGCCAGGCAGATAAAAGAACTGAAAGGCCTATGCGATGGCGTCCATGTCATGGCCATAGGGCTTGAAGACAAGGTGCCCACAATACTGGAAAGAGCCGGATTTTAAAAATGCGGAATGACGAATGCGGATTGCGGAATAATAAAAATTCCGAATTCCGAAATCCGAACTCCGAATTCTAAATATGCCACAATCCCATCTAAAAGTAGTTCTTCTCCGTCACACGCCTGAGCCCGAAGAGGCCGTGGCGCTCGCTGCAAAGCTCTGCTACTCTTCAGCTGACATCTCCGGCCTCCAGGAAAAGATAGAGGCCAAAGACCAGAAGGGGTTTGTAGAAAAGCTCGTAAAGATCGGCCACATGTCCCCTATTGAGCATGTCTCCTTTACCTTCGGGATAGAGGGGATCTCCAGGGCATGCTCGCACCAGCTTGTCAGACACAGGGTTGCATCATATTCCCAGCAATCACAGAGGTATGTAAAGGCAGGAGGGGAAAACGGTTTTAACTTCATTGTACCGCCAAGCGTTATAGAAGCAGGGAAGGAGGGGTGGTTTATCGAAAAGATGGAGCATATCCAGATGTGGTACGACGAGCTTGTGGAGGCCTTAGGCGACAAGGGGGAGAAGAGCAACGAAGACGCCAGGTTTTTACTCCCGAATGCGGCTGAAACAAAGATAATGGTAACTATGAACGCCAGGGAGCTCCTTCATTTCTTCAGACAGCGATGCTGCAACCGCGCGCAGTGGGAGATAAGGAGGATGGCTGAGGAGATGCTGAGGCTTGCCCGTGAGGCGGCCCCTACCATATTCAGGACAGCCGGCCCGGGCTGTATCTCAGGGCCATGCACAGAAGGCGATATGACCTGCGGGAAGATAAAAGAGGTCAGAAAGAGGTACGGGGTCAAGAAATAAAGACAGGACACTCCAAATACAAGAAGTGTCCTGTCTTTCCAGCATTACTTTTCACTACTTCTTCTCTTGCCTTTCCTTCATCCGTTCCTGTTTTTCCTCCATCCTCTCTTCCATCTGCTTCATCGTCTCTTCATGCTTCTTCATGATCCCATCCATCTTGTTTATCATCTCATCAAGCCTGTTTTTCTGCTCTGCTGTCGGGTTGTGTTCAAGATCTTTCAGTATGGCCATGGTCTCCTTCATCATCCCCATCACATCCTGCATCATCTGGTGACGCTCCTTCATCATGCCGCCGCCCATCATTCCCTGGCCCATCATGCCGCCCTTTTTTTCACCCATTTCGGCAGATGCTGAGGTAATTGTCAGTAACGATGCAATAATCGCAACAATAAACAATCCAGTAAATCTCTTCATATTATTCACCCCCTTTCCGTACTCGTTCGGGTCCAGCCCGGGATCCACCGGTTGCCGGCCTTAGAGTCTTTGTAAATTTGTTGACTCTCCTTTTATAGACAGGTCGTACAACGCCTTCCCTATAAAGAAATCCACCCAGGCTATCCCAATGTCAGGCAAGGTTGAGCTTATCACCCAGTCCCGTAATGGAGCAGATTTTGTTGTCAGCTCCGCAATGCTGAAGTGAGCCATGAATACGGTGCCGAATATGACAATCATCCCGTTCAGCAGATACCCGTAAACAGCGTTCTTTTTCGATGCAAAAAGGGCAGTGACCACAACTACATCAATCAGCGGGAACAGGAATGCAAGAAAATGTGTGCTGTTGAATCCGGGCTCAGATGGGTCATTGGCTGTAACCATGAAGTTATGAATCCTGTAATGGAGCAGCAGTCCCGAAACAGCCAATAGGAAAAGGGATAAGAAAAGGACCCTCCTTGTCCAGATTAATTCATTATTATCCATTTATTCCCCATATCAATGCGCATGGAATTCAAACTCAACCAGGCGCCCCAGATAAAAGGTCAGTCCTACCATGATTATATGAAGGACCCACCAGCCGGGGGTAAACCTCAGAAAATACTTTATCATATTACCTCCACAGGAGATGACCGAGGGTATAAACAGTGGCTATCCCGATAAGATGTATTGCCCACCACCAAGCCCGTAGAAACCCTATCTTCTTTTTAAAAACTTCCCAATCCACATTTACTCCTTATTTCATTATGACGAAATGTCAAGTTAAACTTGATTCATTCGTAAAAAGTCTTTTCTGTGGTTCGACAAGCTCACCACGAACGGAATAAAGTCAATGATTTCAACCAGACCACGATTTCAACCAGACCACGATTTCAACCAGACCACGATTTCAACCAGACCACGATTTCAACCAGACCACGATTT